>DAOWDU010000017.1 GCA_030638825.1 bacterium
ATATTCAATTTATTTCCCAAATCTTTGATTGAAATTCCCAAGTCTTCTCTCTTCCTCTTTAAATACTCGCCAACAGTTACTGTTGCCTCTACTTTTTTAGTTTTAAATTTATTTAAAAGCATAATTGATATTCCATAAAAAATTTATAGTACCTTTAAACATCTATATTTCCTCTTCTTTATCACTTTCTTCTTTATAGCCATCATAAACTTCTCTCGGTTTCGCTCCGTCCGCGGGACCGACAATTCCTTTGTCTTCCATAATGTCTAATAATCTTGCCGCCCGGGCATAACCGACGCGTAAACGCCGCTGAAGAAGAGACGCGGACGCTTTACCAGCATTTTTAACAACTTCAACCGCGTCGTCATATAATAAATCTTCATCCGCGCCGCCTTCGTCCGCAGAAAATTCTAGAGATGATTTTTTGCTTTCTGTAATTCCCTCATTATATTCTTCGCCACTCTCCTCTTTTTGATTTTTCAGAAATCCTGTTATTTTTCTCACTTCTTCCTCAGAAATAAACACTCCCTGAATTCTTCTCGGCTTATTGGAATCGCCGGACAAATAAAGCATATCTCCGCTGCCTAAAAGTTTCTCTGCGCCAGCCGTGTCTAAAATGGTCCTGGAATCAATTTGACTCGCTACCTGAAAAGCAATTCTGGTCGTTATATTCGCCTTGATCAGCCCCGTAATAACTTCCACGGAAGGTCTTTGCGTGGAAAGAACAAGATGAATTCCAACCGCTCTCGCCATTTGCGCCAAACGCACAACCGCCGCTTCCATTTCCCGACCGTGCGTTGCCATCAAGTCAGCAAGCTCGTCAATAATTATAATTATATACGGCAAAACATCTCTTTGCTTAAATTTTGTTTTCACCGCTTCATTATAAGATTCAATGTTCCGACAGCCTAAATGACTTAACAAATCGTACCTATTTTCCATTTCCGTGATTGACCATTTCAAAGAATTTATCGCTTTATCAGGATCAGTAATAACCGGGGTTAAAAGATGCGGAATATCATTGTAAGGCGTAAGCTCAACTCTTTTCGGATCAACCATAATAAATTTCAAAGTCTCTGGAGAATTTTGAAAAAGAAGCCCGACGATTAAAGTATTGATGCAAACCGTTTTCCCGCTTCCCGTTGAGCCAGCGATCATCAGATGCGGCATTTTAGCAAGATCAGCTATAACGGGATAACCAGAAACATCCCTTCCTAAAATAATTCCCAGATTTGATTTTCTTTTTTTAAATTCCTCGGAATTTATCATATTTTTCATCCGAACCATCGCCACCGACTGATTTGGAATTTCTATCCCGACCAGCGATTTTCCCAAAATAGGAGCTTCAATTCGCAAAGAACGAGCGGCCAAAGCCAGCGCTAAATCATTTTGCAAGGAAGTTATTCTGCTAAGTTTTATCCCAACTGACGGCTTCATCGTATATTGAGTAACAGTCGGACCGACATTTACTTCGCCCATCTCAATTTGAATTCCGAAATTGATAAGCGTTCTTTTAATAATATTTGAGTTGGCTCTGATGTCTCCGCTCGTCGGATCTCCGTCATTTCCATCTAAAATATTAGAAGAAAGCATCTGCCAATTTGTTTTTCTTTTACTTTTAGGAATTGCGTTTTCTAAATTTTCAATCCCATCACCAGAAGCTGGGCTTCCCATCGTTGGAAGTCCAGCTTCTTTGATACTGTCTATTTCGTCTTCTTCATCTATCTCTTTCACAGAAAATTCTGGTTCTGCTATTTTTTCCTTTTCTTTTTTTGCTTTATTTAAAAGAGCGGCAAGAATACCCTTCTTCTCTTTTTCTTTTATTTCCTGTCCAGCAATATTAATTTTCAGATCTTCGTCTTCGTCTTCCTCATCAGAAGCTGGGCTTCCCGCCACTGGAAGCCCAGCTTCTTCAGCGCTATCTATTTCGTCTTCCTCTTCTTCGTCAACTTCTCTTGGCTCGCCCTTAATTTTATTAACTAAACCAGCTAGTGAAATATTAAAGATTAAAAGTATTGAGATTAAAAAAAGCGTTAGAATAATAATCATCGCTCCCCATTTGCCAATCAAAATTACTAGAGGCCAAGCGAGAGCGGCTCCTAAAAATCCTCCGCCAGTTCCCTCTTTTGCCGCTTCCAGCATAGTTTCGGGAGCAAAGAAAATATGCAAAAAAGAAAGCAGAGCTAAAATCATCATTATTACTCCAAAAAAAGACGAACGGCTTTCGGCTGTATCTTCCGATTTTATTATTCTTAAACCGCAAAGAATTAAAGCAATAGGAAACATAACGAATCCCATTCCAAACAACAGCCCGCCAACTTCTTTTATTTTACCGCCCAATCCTCCCGCTAAATTAACCAGGCTTAAAATATTTATCGCCGCCAGCGCCAAAAGAAAAATCCCGATGACATCTTTTTTGACATCATCGCTTATTTCAATTTTAGGAAATCCTAATCCCAATTTAGAAGAATACTTTTTTTTCTTTCTCCTTTTTCTCATCATAAATCAAGCTGTTTTATACTGTTTATTATACAAACATTATAGCTCAAAATTTGGTTTAGAGCAATGGAATTTTTAATTGAAATTATTCTCCCAACCAAAAACCTGCTTTGGTTATGGCAGGTTTTGTTTGCTTCAGGAATTGAGTTGGGATTTCTTTTGAGGTTTTAAAATGAAAAAGTTTATTTCTGGCTTTTTCTATAACATTTTTCTAATTCCAGACAAAGCTTATCAAATTGATCTTTTTTTATTTTTATAAGTCCGCCAGGTCGTTGCATATTATCTTTCGGCGATTCAAGTATTACCCTTATTGTATCAAGTGAAACTCCATTCAGTGAATTTATTATTTTGCTTAAATTTATTTTTACATGATAGGGAAAATTTTTCTCTTCTCCTCCTTCTGTCTTATATTTGTGTTCATTTCGAGTATTGATAACTTTAGGTGACGTTTGAATTATTCCTTGAGCAAAAATAGCTTTTGCTCCTATTTTGCCTTTGTTTTTATGACCTGTTTCATAAAGAAAAAATCCATCACATTTGATAAAACGCTGGGCTACTCGTTCTTGCCCCTCGGCAAATTCTGTTCTGTTTATATCATCTAAACCGTCTTGACCACCAGGTGCCCAAATTGTTTTGATGTAATAATTACCCATAAAAATTGTTAAAAGTAAATATTTGTCCACATAAGATAAATAGTCAGTCTTTTAAAACAATCCCATAAATCTCATTAGTTCCTGCTTTTCCAACAAATATTCCATAACTGATAGCATCTTCTGGGATATTGTAAACAATAAATCCTCTTTCTTGTATACTAGGAGCTAAATTGCGCACATTTAAATAATTATCAATACTACCAATCGTATTATCGTAAGTAATAAATTGCCTTTTCTGATTATCTATTAATACAAATCCATCACTAGGAAAAAAGAGAAAACCAGATTTAGTAATATTAGTAATACTCATATCAATAACAACAAACTTTGTATTTTTTTGGGCTATAGTTGGACCATGAAACTCAGAACTTAATATTTTCTTTTCTTCTACATTGTGAATTGTATATTTTATGGTAGTAAGCTCAACTTCGTCTCCAATGTTTTTTTCTATAATTTCTATGTCTTCTACTGCTTCACTTATCACATAATTCCCAAAGTCCACCGCATTGATTGTATAAGCCGAATCCAAATCATAACCAACAGTTGATTCTAATAAAGTTTTAGTTCCCACATCGCCATTTGGCACAAGCTGGTAAATGTCAGTTTGTCCATCAACTCTAACTAAATCAGAAGTAGCGAAAGAATCCATTTCACTTTGACTAATAATCAAAATATCTTCCCATCTCAAATGACCATAACTTTCAAAAACCTGCGGATTTAAAACTAATCTTTTAAATTGCTTTCCGTTTATATATTTTACAATATAAACATCGGGATGATTAGCTGTTTTAATTGTCGCTCCGTTTGGAATATCTATTGCGTTTACAGTTGGCGTTATAGAACTAAAACTTACAATTAGCGAAAACAGAAATACAATGCTTAATAATTTTTTCATCTTTATATTTTTAATTAATTAATTTATTTAAAATTATTATTTTGAAAAAATTCTATTATCAAAAAAGGTTCCCCGAACTGGCGACACCTTTTCAGGCATCCAACATCCTTTCGAATGTTGACCGAACAAACAGTACCAGACGGAAAACCGTCTTTATGTTTGTTCGGGATTTAAACCATACTCCAAACAAAAAGCCCGAAGGTTAGGTTACTAAATTGTTATTCGTTTTCTATCAGCATAATATCATATCAAACAAAAAAGTCAATCAAAAAAACAGAGATTATAAAACAGTATGGTAATACATATTACCATACTGTTTTATATTTTTAATATCTATTCTCCTGTCTAATCCTTTCATCCAAAATAACTTTTATATACGATTGATATGGAATATCTTTTTTATTTGATATTTCTTTCAAACGATAAAGCATATTTAAAGGCAACCGCAAAGAAATCATTTTGGTTGATGGTTTTAGATTCGGAAAAACAGGATTAGTAAATCCTTTTGACCAATCAATATGTTCCGTGGAGTCATGAGTAGCCCAAAACTTTTGCTCCTCATTTTTATTCTTAAACTCTGGAATTTTTTTAAGTGTTTTTTTCTTTTTGATCATATATTTGTTTTTCCTTTCTATTCATATCACGAGCTGAAATTATCCTAATTTTATTTCCTCTAATCATAAAAACAATAAAAACTTTTCTTTCCAGAGAAGTCCTTCCTATCAACCCCTACTTCAACCTCCGATTGGCATATCCAGTTCCAGATGGAATTAATCGTCCGATGATAACATTTTCTTTTAATCCTCTTAATTTGTCTTCTTTTCCAGTCGTGGAAGCATTGATCAGAACACGGGCTGTTTCCTGGAAGGAGGCGGCGGATAAGAAGCTTTCCGTTGTTAGAGAAACTTTTGTAATTCCAAGAAGCAACTGCTCAACGACAGCGGGTTTTTTAATCTTGTCTGTGATATTTTTATTTTTCTTATTTTCTTCAGCAATTTCTCCATTAGCTTCAATTAATTGCGCCTTTTCAATTATATCTCCAATCAATAAACGAGTGTCGCCTGGATCTTTGACCTTAACTCTGGAAAGCATCTGTTTGATGATAATTTCAATATGCTTATCATCAATTCCCTCTCCCTGAGAAGTATAAACTTGTTGAACTTCTTTGATAATATATTTTTTAATCTCGTCAATTCCATTAAAATTGAAAAGTTCATGAATATCAATATGTCCTTCAACTAATTGTTGTCCAACCGTAATTAAATCTCCTTTCTTAACAAAAATCGCTGTATCGTTGTCAATTTCATAACTCTTGATATCATCAACTTTTTCTTTTGACGAGACCTTTTCCGTTTTTGGCTTAAATTTAATCCTGATTATTTTAGTGTCATATTTTTCTTCAATATCTTCAACTCGTCCGTCAACTTCAGAAATAATCGCTTTTCCTTTCGGAATTCTCGCTTCAAAAATTTCTTCAACTCTCGGAAGTCCCTGCGTAATATCTTTTCCAGCCACGCCGCCTTTATGAAAAGTCCTCATCGTCAGCTGTGTTCCCGGCTCGCCAATCGCCTGCGCGGTAACTATTCCAACCGCTTGTCCAATTTCCACCAGCTTATTTTTTCCAAGATCATAGCCATAACATTTCTGGCAAACTCCCCTTTTTGCTTTACAACTGACCACGCTTCTCAAAGAAACTCTTTCAATGCCAGCATTTTCAATTTTCTGAGCTTCCTCTTTTTTAATTTGCTCTCCAGCATTTACAATAACTTTTCCGGTTTTTGGATTTTTAATATCGTTTAACGCTGTTCTTCCAACAATTCTCATTCCTATCGTTCGTCCAATATCTAAATGTTCATCGGCAAGAAATTCGGTTCCCTCTTTACTATGACAATCGCTTTCGTGAACGATAACATCTTGAGAAACATCAACTAATTTTCTCGTTAGATAACCAGCGGTTGATGTCCTTAAGGCTGTGTCCGCCATTCCTTTTCTGGTGCCATGTGTAGAAATAAAATATTCAAGAACATTAAATCCTTCTTTGAAACTGCTCTTGATCGGCAGTTCAATTGTTTCGCCAGATGGATTTACAACTAGCCCTTTCATTCCACCCATCTGAGTTATCACTGCCCAGTTGCTTCTCGCTCCTGAATTAATCATATAGGCGACCGAGCTTTCTTCTCCGATCGTGTCTGGAATTTCCTGCGATATCTTATCTTTGACCGCGGTCCAAACCTCAATTGATTTTATTCTTCTTTCATTATTAGTAAGCAGTCCTTCTTCATACTGATCTCTAATTTCGTCAATTTTCTGATCGGCTTCTTCAAAAAGTTTCTTTTTTAATTTTGGTATTTTCACATCATCCATCCCCCAGCTTAATCCCGATTCAGTCGCGTAATTAAATCCTGTTTCTTTTATTTTATCAATTAGCAGAACCGTTTTTTTCTTTCCAAGCCTTTCTAAAGAATTGGCAACTAGCAATTTCAAAGCGGAAGAATCCATAACTTCATTAATAAATAATAATTCCTTTGGCAACAACTGATTAAAAATTATTCTTCCGACAGAAGTTTCTATAAATTTTTCTTCGGAGTTATTTTTGCTTTCACTTTTATTGTTGTCTGATTTCCAGAAATTATTTTTTAATTTTATTTTCGCTTTAAGCCCGACAATTCCAAGCTCATAAGAAACTATCGCTTCGTCAGGCGAACTGAATATTTTTCCTTCGCCAAGCGTTCCTTTAACAATTTTTGTCATATAATAACAACCTAAGACAATATCTATGGTCGGAATAACAATCGGATCTCCTGTCGCTGGCTTTAAAAGATTTACGGAAGAAAGCATAATCTCTCTCGCTTCTTTTTGCGCTTCTTCCGTCAATGGCAAATGAACCGCCATTTGATCTCCGTCAAAGTCAGCGTTAAACGCTTTGCAAACCATTGGATGAATTTGAATCGCTTTTCCCTCAATCAAGACTGGATAGAACGCCTGAATTCCGAGACGATGCAATGTCGGAGCGCGATTTAAAAGAACTAATTTATTTTGAATTACTTCTTCTAAAATATCCCAGACTTCCGTAATTCCCTGATCTATTAATTTATTGGCGCTCCGGACATTGTAAGCAAGGTCTCTGGCAATCAGCTCTTTCATTACAAACGGCTTAAACAGTTCTAAGGCCATTTTTTTAGGCAGCCCGCACTGGCTTAAATTCAATTTCGGTCCAACGACAATAACGGAACGCGCGGAATAATCAACTCGCTTTCCTAAAAGATTTTGCCTAAACCTTCCCTGCTTCCCTTTTAACATATCCGCCAGCGATCGCAACTGCCTTCTCTTCCCCGTAGCGGCCATTGTCGCCTGCCCTCTCCTCGCGCTATTATCTATCAAAGCATCAACGGCTTCTTGAAGCATCCTTTTCTCGTTTCTGGAAATAACTTCAGGCGCCCCAAGTTCTATCAATTTTTTGAGGCGATTATTTCTGTTAATAACTCTTCTGTATAAATCATTAAGATCGGAGGTGGCAAATCTTCCGCCATCCAGCTGAACCATCGGTCTTAAATCTGGCGGGATGACCGGAATAACGGTAAGGCACATCCACTGCGGTTTTATTTTCGCTTTAATAAATCCCTGCACTAATCTCAACCTTTTCATCATCTTTTTTCCCTGAATAGAAGATAGCGGCAATTCAACAACACTCTTTTCTAACTTTTTTGCCAGCTTGTTTAAATCTGTGTTTGCCAAAGCGTCTCTGACGGCCTCCGCTCCAATATTGGCTTTAAAAACTGAAGCGTATTTCAGAGAAAGATTTCGATATTCAATTTCTGAAATAACTTTTAGTTTTTTGATTTTTCTCAAATCTTCTTTCGCTTGATCGCGCGCTTCTTTAATTTCATTAATTTCAGGAACGGTCAATTTGCTTTTGCCAGCTTTGACTTTTGACTTATATTCAGCCTCAATGCGATCGCTCACCGCGTTTCTTTCTTCTTCATTAACCTCAATAATTAAATAACTGGCGAAATAAATAACTTTTTCCAAATCCTGAATAGACATTCCAAAAACCAGCCCGATGCTTGACGGGACTCCTTTTAAAAACCAAATATGCGAAACAGGAACAGCTAATTTGATATGCCCCATCCTGTCTCTTCTCACAATTGACTTTGTAACTTCCACGCCGCACTTATCACAGATAATTCCTTTATATCTTATTCTCTTATATTTTCCGCAATAGCATTCCCAGTCCTTTGTCGGACCAAAAACTTTCTCGCAAAATAGGCCATCTTTTTCGGGCCTCTGCGTTCTGTAATTAATTGTTTCCGGTTTCAAGACTTCCCCGCAAGACCAATCCAAAATCACTTCCGGGCTGGCAATTTTCAATTTCACCGCTTCAAAGTCTTCAACTTTTGTAGATGTGTTGGACATAGTTTATATTGTTAAATTGTTATATTGCTAAAATTGTTACAACGACGGTGCCATAGTCTCCGCAGAGCTGTGGCACCGCATATGCAAATCGTTATTATTCTAATTTTCCTTTTTTAAATCCGCAAAAATATTTAATGAACAACCCAGAAGTTAAAATATATTATATTCATTAAAAACGAACCATATATAAAATACAGCTACAATTATTAAATCAACCCAAAATAGTATCCGAAATCTTTCATCAGAGAAATTTATTTTTTTCCTTGAAAGTTTAACGGAGACAGGTCCGAGACATAAGAGAAAAAGCCCGATTATAATTAGCACTATATTTAATGTTGTTATGCCAACTAAAAATAACATCAACCCAAATACAAATCCATGTAGAAATACTAGATGTGGACCACTATTATATGCGCTTAGATATTTTTTAATTATATTGTTTTTCATACAAATCGCTTGCGTTATATTTCACTCCAACCCCATCAGAGTCCTCTGCGGAGAGACTCTGACGAGACGGGAATCCCTGTTTGTTTTATTTCCCAAGCCAAAGGATCTTCATTGGTAAAATCATGCGGATGATAAGCAACAGGAGAAATCATAGCCTTAACATCCTTCATTCTTTTTTTAGTCCAAAGATAAATTAACGGATCTTCCTTTTCTTTAAAATCAGAAGAAACAATACATACATCAATATCACTCCATTTATTTTGCGTTCCTTTCGCGTAAGAGCCAAAAATAAAAACTTTATCAAGACTTAAACCGTCACTTTTAAGATACTCTAAATAATCTAAAACATCTTTATTTATTTTTTTTGGTATTCTTTTTTTAACCATAAATATAATTCTTTGGAAATATTAAAATATTCTTCAGTGTAATTTTTGTCACATCTTTGATAAAATGATTTTTTAATATTGTCATAACGAGCTCTAATATTGAAAGTGTTGATAATTTTTAATTGACGCATTTGCTCTTCATTTAAATCTAAATTTGTTCTAATAACCAAAGTATCTAATTCATGAATATAAGGCGCATGAATTTTTGTTTGCTTAACAACCAATCCCTTTAAAATTTTTTCCAGCATCAAATGGCAAAAGAAAAGACAGTCAGAATATTTTTTACCTTTATACAAAAATTCAGCCGTTTCATAATTTCTTTCTGCTTCTGTTTTCCAATAATCAACTACTTGTTTAATATTAACTTCTTGTTCCATTATTATATTGTAACTATTAAATAAACTCAGCTATTATTCTTCACTTCTATTTCCAGCCCCGTCAGAGTCCTCTAAAAGAGAGAATCTGACGAGATGGGAGTTTTATCATTTGAGAATCAAAAAGTATTATCTCTCCAACAACCATTTCCAGATTGGGATGAATTTAATTTTCTTCTTTTTTATAATTTCCTGCTTTTTTTCATCATCTAAACTTAAAACCATTCCTTCTTTTAAATCATACTTTTCCAAAGCGGAAATTAATCCATTAATTTCTCTTTTGTCATTATTGTCTTCTATCTTTTCGCTAACCTGAATAGCGCTTGTTATTTTATTTTTCTCCTTAATCAAAAAATCGCACTCGTTTTTATCGCTATAAAAATAGACTTCTTTTTTTCTTCGCTTCAATTCAATAAAAACTAAATTCTCCATCAGTTTTCCTCTGTCATCTGAAAATTTAAAACTCGTTGCGTTTAATAATCCATTGTCAATGCAATAGATTTTTTTTATTGATCCCAATTGCTTTGTAATTGAATATTCGTATTTAATATTTTCAAAAAATAAATAAGCGTCTTCAAGGTGCGAGATATATTCAATTATTGTATTTTTGCTTATTTTAAATCCAAGAGATTTTAATTTGTTCGCCAATTTGTTGTAAGAAATTTCTTTTGTAACGCTTTCAAACAATAATTTTATTAAAATTTTTAATTTCTTGACCTCTTTTATTTTATACCTTTCTACAATATCTTTAAATAACATTGATTGATAATATCCCTGTAAAACTTGTTCTCTTGGCAACTTTTTATTAACAGAAAGGGCGGGATAACCTCCTTCAAATAAATATAAAGAGAACGCTTTTTTTACCGCAATTTTGTCTTTGCTGTGAATTATTGTTTTTAAATTGTAATCTATATTTTTCCATTTAAGATGCTCTTCAAAACTCAACGGATAAACTTCGGTATTTAATGATCTCCCTCTCAATTTTGTTGATATTTCTTTACTTAATAATTTAGAAGAAGAACCTGTTAAAATCAACTTGATGTTTTTTTCAGTATCTGAAATTCTTCTTATCCAAGAATCCCAATTAGCGACATTCTGAATCTCATCTAAAAAAAGAAAAATATTTTGCTTATTATTAATTTCCGAAAATTCAAGATATTTTTCAAAAAGATTATCTAAATCATTAGCGTTAGCATTTAATAATTTTTCATCTTCAAAATTGATATAAAGTATATTTTCTTTGGAAATTCCTTTTTCCAAAAGAGAAATTATTATTTGAAAACAGAAATAAGTTTTGCCCGCTCTTCTCGGACCAGTAATCGTCGTAATAAAATCATGATTCAAATCTAAATTAATTAGTCTCTTTAAAACTTCCGGTATCTGAAATTCCTTCCATTTAATAATTATTTTTTCGTAATTCATTTTTATTATTGAACAAATTTATTGTAATATGTTCAGTGTACTGAACATATTCTCATCCAAGATATAAATAGACTACATTACTCTTTATGTTCTTCTCCCCTCTCACCTCTTACTAACTCCACATCCAAACTCAACGACTTTAATTCATTCAACAAAACATGAAACGACGCTGGAATATTAGGGCTTTTGATTGACTCGCCTTTGATGATTGATTCGTATGCTTTTGATCTTCCCAGAACATCATCGGATTTTATAGTCAGAACTTCCTGTAGAGTGTGCGCGGCGCCGTAGCCTTCCAGCGCCCAGACTTCCATTTCTCCAAATCTCTGTCCGCCAAATTGCGCTTTTCCTCCGAGAGGTTGTTGAGTTATTAAGGAGTAAGGACCGATGGAACGCATATGAATTTTGTCTTCCACGAGATGGTTCAGTTTCATTATATAAGAAATTCCGACAGTTGTTTTGTTTGAAAATTTCTGGCCAGTCTTGCCATTGTAAAGCTGGACCTTGCCGTCTTCCGGCAAACCCGCTTTTTTAAGCTCTTCTTTAATTTGTTCTTCCTTAACTCCATTCAAAGACTGGCAAGCTACTTTATAGCCAAGTTTTTTGCCTGCCCAGCCGAGATGCGTTTCTAAAATTTGACCGATGTTCATTCTACTTGCCACGCCTAAAGGATTTAAAATGATGTCAACCGAAGTTCCATCTTCCAGATATGGCATATCTTCCATGGGAAGAATTGTTGAAATAACGCCTTTATTTCCGTGCCGTCCCGCCAGCTTGTCTCCGATAGATATTTTTCTAAGCTGGGCGACGCTCACCTGAATTCTTTTGATAACTCCGCTGGAAAGTTTGTCTCCCTGTTCGCGGGAAAATATTTTAATATCAACCACTTTTCCCTGCTCGCCATGCTGAAGATACAAAGAAGTGTCTTTCACATCTCTCGCTTTATCACCGAAGATTGATCTTAGCAATCTTTCTTCCGCCGTCAAATCGCTTTCTCCCTTTGGCGTAATTTTCCCGACTAAGATGTCTCCCGATCGGACTTCCGCTCCAACTCTGATAATTCCGTCTTCGTCCAAATCTTTCAGCTTGTCTTCTCCAACATTGGGAATATCTCTCGTCACAATTTCTGGACCAAGCTTTGTGTCGCGAACATCAATGGAAAAATCCTCAATATGAATAGAGCTAAAGCGATCATCTTCAACAACTTTTTGGGAAATTATAATCGCGTCTTCAAAGTTAGAACCTTCCCACGGAATAAAAGCGACAAGTAAATTTTGCCCCAGCGCTAATTCTCCTTTTTCCGTTGCCGCGCCGTCAGCCAATAAATCATATTTTTTAACTAACTGCCCTTTTTTAACTCTCGGATGCTGAGTCATACAGGTCGCGGAGTTTGATCTGACAAAATTGTAAAGGTCATAATTCACAAATTTGCCTTTCTTGTTTTTTATTTTGATATGAGACGCGTCAACTCCAACGACTTTTCCATCTTCTTCCGCAAGAACAACATGTCCTGAATCAACTGCCGCTTTTTTCTCTAGTCCCGTTCCAATGATCGGAGAATCTGGGATAATGCAAGACACCGCTTGGCGTTGCATATTTGAACCCATCAAAGCGCGATGAGCATCGTCATGTTCTAAAAAAGGAATCAGGGAAGTAGCCACGCTAATCGCCTGGTTTGGAGAAACATCCATATAATTGATTTCTTTCGCCTCTGTTATTCCTGGACTTCCTTTTATTCTCGCTTGCACTTCTTCGTTCTCAAATTTCCCGCTTTCATTAATTGGAACGCTGGCGTGCGCGATTGTCGCTTCTTCATCTTCCTTAGCATCTAAATATTCTATCTCATCAGTCACTCTTCCCTGAGAAACTTTTCGATACGGAGTTTCTAAAAATCCATATTCATCAATTCTGCTATACAAAGCAAGATGTCCGACTAATCCGATATTCGGACCTTCGGGAGTTTGAATCGGACAAACTCTTCCGTAATGGCTGCGATGAACATCACGGACTTCAAAACCAGCCCTTTCTCTTGTCAATCCTCCTGGACCCATGGCGGATAATCGTCTTTTGTGTTCCAGCTCCGCTAACGGATTTACCTGGTCCATAAATTGGCAAAGCTGGCTGGACATAAAAAATTCCCGCACCACCGCGATCAACGGCCTAGTGTTGACTAATTGCGATGGCGTGATTGTATTAATGTCAACGGTGCTCATTCTGTCTTTGACATTGCGATCAACTCTCATAAAACCAAGGCGAAATCTTTCCTGAACCAGCTCTCCGATTGTCCGCACTCTTCTGTTTCCAAGATGATCAATATCATCGCCTTCAGCAGTGGCGGAGTTATTTAATTTTATAATTTCTTTTATTGTCAAAACTAAATCATTCGGCTGAAATACTCTTGTCGCGACAGAATCTTCTAAATCAATTCCAAGCCGCTGGTTCATTTTATGCCGTCCGACTTTTCCCAAATCATATCGGTCAAATTTGAAAAACATTCCTTCAATTAATTGTTTGGCGTTATCCGCTGTCGCCAAATCTCCTGGCCTGATTCTTTTATAAACTTCAATAAATCCTTCCGCTTGAGATGTCGCCAAGCCTTTTTTAATTGTTTCTTCAATAAATTTTACTTCGCCCGTATCAACATCCGCGAAAAGCTTTAAAAGATCTTCATCTGTTTTGTGACCGAAAGCGCGCAGTAAAGAAGTGACGGCCACTTTTCTTTTCTTGTCTATCCTTACAAAAATAGCGCCGCTTGCTTCTGTTTCTACTTCAAGCCACGCGCCTCTGATTGGAATTAATTTCGCCCCAAAATATCTCTTATCTTCTTTCTCGCTTGAGACGCTAAAAAACACGCCTGGAGATTTAATCAACTGGCTGACGACAACTCTTTCCACTCCATTGACAATAAAAGTTCCCCGATCAGTCATCAAGGGGAACTCTCCAAAATAAATTTCCTGCTCTTTTTCAGCGCCAGTTTTTTTATTCGTCAGTTTTATCTTGCATCGCAAAGGGGCTTCATAGGAAATGTTTTTTTTCTTCGCAGTCTCTTCGTCATATTTTGCTTTATCAAGATAATAATCAACAAAATCAAGTTCCAGTTCCTTATTGAAACTAACAATTGGAGATATTTCTTTTAAAAGCTCTTTTAGTCCTTCTCTCACAAACCAATCATACGAATTCAATTGCAATTCAATTAAATATGGGAGATCCATTGCATCTTTCGTTTGCCCAAAACATTTCCGATCTGATTTGCTTAATTTTAAATTTGTAAATTCTTTTTGGGACATAGGATTGGATTGTTAAATTATTAAAGCTGTTGTAAACTTACTAATTTTTATTTAAAGACACAAAAACAAAACCAAACAGCAAAACACTGCAGGTAATAAACCGTTTTTTCTTATTTAATTGCCTTATAAATCATAAATATTGGCTTGAATACCAAATATAAGTTTATTATACACAGAGGGAAAATCTTGTCAAGCGCCGTAGCATTCTAACATGTAAATATTTTAACATATTAACATATTAACATGTTTTGAAAGCGAGAGCTTTGATTCAACTTCAAAAATAAATTGTTGATTTTATTTTGAACCAAATTCTTTATTTAAAAATTGTTAAAATGTTAGTTATGTTAAAATGTTTATATGCCTAAAACCTTCGCCGTAATCTCCCCGATCTGCTTCGCAGTAAATCCGCATTTTCCAGAAGAAGTAAAATCAAATTTAGAAATATCTTTTATAACAAGCTTATTTTTTCTCAGTAGTAAATCTATTTTTCTAAGAAGTTTTTCTGACAAATCACGATGATCAGTCCAGGCTGTTTTAGAAATAATATTCTTCTTCTCATCTAATAAAAATAAGCTTATTCTGTTATCAATAATTTCAATTTTTAATTTAAATTTCATACTCTTCTGTTTCATCTTCAATGTCATCTTCTTCAACAACTGGTTCTAGAATTGATTCTGGCTTTTTATTCTTTTTTTCAATAAGTTTTTTCAGCTGATCAATTTTTTCCGCGATTTCCTAATTGTCGGGATTCAGAAAAAGAACTGCCTCAAACTCCCGCAGAGCCTCTTCATAGTTTTCTTCTTTCTCATAGATCAAGCCGAGGCTGTAGCGCACATTTGCGTTTCTTGGCTGAAATCTTGTTATTTCCAAAAATATGTTTTTTGCTTCATTGATATTCCCAGAATTATGATAGATTCTTCCCAGTTGAAACGCGCTGTCTATGCTCGCGGCTCCGGTGTCAAGAAGAGCTTTTAATTGATTAATCGCTTTTTCATTATCGCCTTTTATTTCATAAGCCAGTCCGAGCTGAAGTCCCGCGTCCGTATAATTATTTTTTAATTCCAGCGCCTTTTCAAACTCACTGATTGCGGCATCTATCCTATCTTCAGATGCTGATTCCAAATATTGAAAAGCGTAAACCTTGCCAAGCTCTGTCCGCAAGATCGGATTAGTCGGTTCCAGGCTTATCGCTTTATTATATTTTTTTATCGCCCGCTCGTCCGCGTCCGCGATTTCTATATTACCAGCCATATAAGCGTAAATATTTCCAAGCCTTTGCTGAAAAATTATATTGTTGGGATTCTCGTCCGCCGCGCTTTTCGCGTAGTCAATCATATTTTTCATCTCTTGCGCAATTCTTTGATTGTCTCTTTGTTTGTCATCCTGAACTTGTCGAAGGATTTCGTTTTCTTCCTGAATTACAATAGCTAGACGATTAAAATAAAGATCAGATAAATAAAATTTATAACTTCCGTTGTAAGAATTTTTCTCAATCGCTCCTTTGAGATTTTCAACGCTTTCATCTAAAACATTCCACGCGCCCTCCATGGTTAAGCTCGCATCTCTCACAGATTCATTATACGCAAACATCGTGTTTTTGTAAACTGCTTCCGCCTGATAAAATCTGACTTGATAATAATAAGAAGCGAAAAGAGAAACGGCTAACACCATTAATACTAACAGAGACGAATAAAACGAAACTTTTTCTTTTTTAAGATCAAGAACAAAGCAATCTTCTTTGCGCGTTCTGACATATTCCGCCGCTAAAATTATCGTCAGCATCCAAAAAACAAATTTTATTGTTGTTGATTCCAGATACAAAAATTGAAAAAGCAAAAGAGAAAACCAGGCAGAAAAAAGATAGTCGACAGAAGCTGAGCTTCCTATAGGAAGCTCAGCTTCTTCGGCTGCAGCATTATGCCGCCTTCCATACAGCATCTTCAAAAACATCCCGATCGTCAAAACTATGATCAACAAATAACTCAGCGTTCCCACAATTCCAATTGTGGAAATTTTTTCAATGATCTCGCTTCCCGCTTTGTCAAAACGAATGCTCCAAAAAATACTGTTGTTAAATTCCGCGGGTTTAAATTTAGAAAAATTATATAAATAAGTTCCCGGACCGGTCCCGATAACACCGCTTATCGGATCTTTTTTTATCCCTTCAATAGCGACGAAAACAGCGGTTTTTTTGTCTAAAGTAATTTCTTTCGCGAATCCGTTGTCGTCATCCACAATTCTCTTTTGTATTGAAGAAGATATTGAAGAACTTGCAAAGTTAGATTGAACATCCTTGTTTATAAATGTTAAACTTGTCGCGATAAAGGCGAGAGAGATTAGGATTATTAAAATAGGAGCAACGAGAGAATTATTTCTGGCAGTATTATTTATCTTCCTCTGAACTACAAACATCAATACTGACGCTATCAACAGAGAAATTGCCAAAATAATCCAGGCTGGCACAAAATCAATTACCGCTAAAAGAATAAGCGTTGCCGCGATGAGCAAATAAACTAAACATTTAAAAAGCGCGTTTTTAGTTTCCGCAAGGCAATAAAATGCGATTATAATCACCGCGACCAGATAGATTCCCAAAATATTAAGCGAACCGGCGATTAGATTAAAAGATCTAAACTGAGTTTCAGTCCAGGGGATAAATTGAAAACCAAAAGAATAAAACAGTCCTACGATAATTACGATAAATGACGAAGCAAGAAACGCTTTGATGAGATTATTAATTACAGATTCTGAATCAGAAGCTGAGCTTCTTTCAAATGTCTAATTGCAACATTCACCCCGACAAAATAGAGCATCGCCAGGCTCAGATATACCATCAAGCTGTCTGAAAATCTGCCATAAAATCCTAGGACGCTGGAAATTTTGTCAACACTCAAAGCGGTTGAGAGCAGAATTAAGAAAATAAAAATAATTATCGGAATATCTAACGGAGTTTTAACAAAAACAATTTTTCTGTCTATGACAATCATCTTCGCTATCCAAACTAAAAACGCTAAGCTGGAAATCGCGAATAAAAGAAGCGTTTTATTGAATTCAAAAATTTCCAACGAAAACGGCAGGAAGAATAATGGCAAGAGAAAAGCGAGAAGATAAAGAAGGCATTTTGAGAAGCAACTGCTTTTCACATCTTTTCTTTTCAAACTTTTTGTCAAATTCGCCTTTGGTTTGAATTCTCGCGTGTTTCTAAATTGCTTATTAAAAAACTCGTCTTCTTTTTCATCACGGCTAATATTTGTTTTTACTTTGAGATTTACAACTTCTTCTTTTTTAATGTCAATATTTTTATTGTCCATATTATTTATAATTTAATAATTTTAGGACTTCCTCGCTTTTATTATCCCACAGAATTTATCCTTTAAAATTTAAGATTTCAGATAGATAGTTTAGATAAGCGAAACTTTTTGAAACCCTAAAGGGTAAATTCCAAAAGTGAGGAAGTCCTAAATTTATAACTATATTCTAACACAGTTTCTATAAATTGAAAGCAAACACTGTCGTTCCCAAATGCTCATCGCCAACAGCCAATTTATAAACTTATAAACATCGCATTTCACTAATATTTACATCTGTGCTAGAATGTTAGTGTGCTTAAATGTTTAAATGCTTATGTGATTTACCCAATCGTCATAATTCCAATTATAGTCGGATGCGCGACACAGAGCGTAAAAGTTTTGTTGCATATAATCAAGTACAAAAAAATGGATCTGAAGTTTTTGCTCATTTCAGGACATATGCCCTCCGCCCATACCGCCTTTGTTGTTTCCATAACAATGGTTGTCGCTTTTTTTGACGGAATCTATTCAACCGCTTTTGCGATCAGCCTTGTTTTTTCATACATCGTAGTTTATGACGCTTTGAAAATCCGAACAAATATCGGATATAACGGCGAAATAGTAAACAAGCTTGTCAAAGAAATTCCCGGAATAAAAAAAGAAAATTATCCAATATTGCGAGAAAGAGTCGGACACAAACCCTTGGAAGTTTTAGCCGGAGCTATTTTGGGATTTATTTTGACAATATTTTTGATAGTTTTGCTAGAAAGTTTATAAAAAAATTAAAAAACTCTTTATCTTCCTCATAAACCCATATATCGGATACCCGATATTGTTAAAAGCAAGGTCATACGCGCCGATATAATTCTTTTCATAACCCCCAAACCCTTTTTTAAATTTTGTAATTCCGCCCCAAGAAGCTGAGTGTCCTATAGGACGCTCAGCTTCTGCGACTTCTGAACTCACGCCCCAAAAATCATACTTCTTGCATCCTGCTTCTTTCGCATCCATAATCTGCCGCCACTGAAGAAGATACGGCGCCATCACATTCCTATATTCATTAGACGACGCTCCGTGAAGATAAACCGCCATATCACCAAAATATAGAACCATATTCGCCGCAATAATTTTATTACTATATTCCGCGAGATACAATCTCGCTTGCAGATTTCGTTTATTTTTTGATGTTTGATTATTGATGTTTTTTTGGTTTTTGTATCTTGTATCTTGTTTCTTGTTAACAAGATTTTCCAACATCTTCCAATAATAATTTTTACTATGAGAAACAAACTTATCCCGCTGAGAAGTTTCTTTGATCAATTCCCAAAACTTTTCAAATTTTTCTTTAAAATTTTCTTTATTGTCTATTCCTAATTCGTAATTCCTAATTCGTAATTCTTTTTTTCCCGCCAGCCTAATATTATACCTTGTCTTCTGTTTCATTTCTTTCAACAATTCTTCTTCCGATTTTGTAATATCCAAAATCAAAGTATCTCTCGGCTGAATTTCATTGGGAGATTTTTTTAAAATCCTCATCGCCGAAATCTCCCCAGTCTTTTTTTTGAAAGGGGAAGCGTGCTCCCTCTCCCCGCGAGAGAGGATTGGGGCGAGGGGCGTCAACGGATCAATTCTCAAAAACAAACTTTTTTCTTTCTTGCTAATTTTTTTGATTTCACTAAATAAAAAATCTAAAATATTTGATATTTGATATTTGATATTTGATATTTTAACAACTGGTCCCCGCGGGCAATAAAAATAACTCCATCCAAACGGCAAATCATATTTCACAATCAAAGCCACCGCCAACAAATCATCTTCAACAATCCCTATCCTCCAAATCTTCCTCCCCAAAGATTTCTGAAACTCTCCCCACTCCCACGACTGTAAAAAACTCTCCGAACAATTTTCAGCTATAAATTTATTCCAAATTTCTTTTTGTTCTTCGTCGACATTAATTATTTCCATAAAATTATGTTATTCGTAATTCATTATTCTATTTTCAAATTCGCATCCGCCTTCACACTTCTCCAGCTTCCAATATTCTTCTCACCAATAATATTATAATAAGCCGCAACCGCAATCATCAAAGCGTTGTCCGTTGATAGACTGGCGTTTGGTATTTGATATTTGGTATTTGGTATTTCCTTATTTATTTTTTCGCCAAACTGTTTCCGCAATTCTTTATTAGCCGACACCCCGCCGCCAAGAATAATATTCTTCACCTTATATTGTTTCGCGGCTTTGATAGTTTTTGAAACCAAAACATCAATCACCGCTTGTTGAAATGACGCTGATATGTCCGCTTTATATTTATCAGGCAAACCTGCTCCCTCTCCCCGCGGGAGAGGGTTGGGGTGAGGGGCGTCGTCGGAATAAGATTTAACCTCATACAACACCGCCGTCTTCAATCCCGAAAAACTGAAATTATAATCCCCGCTATGCATCATCGGCCTCGTAAATTTAAACTTATTTTCATCCCCTTTTTTCGCTATTTTTTCTATCAACGGCCCTCCAGGATAACCAAGTCCTAAAAGTTTTGCCACCTTATCAAACGCCTCTCCCGCCGCGTCATCCAAGGTTTCACCGATTATTTTATACTTCAAATCCTTCTTCATTAAAATTAACTGCGTATGCCCGCCCGAAACGATCAGGCAGAGTATTGGAAATTCTGGCTTCCATAATTTGAAGTCGTTTTTAACTTTATGAACTTTATAAACTTTTGACTTTTCAAACTCCGTCAGCCAATTGGAATATATATGCCCCTCCAAATGATTAACTCCGACCAGCGATTTATCCAAAGCATAAGCCAACGCTTTCGCCGCGCTAACTCCAATCGTCAAAGCGGGAATAAGTCCCGGTCCTTTTGTCGCCGCGATATAGTCAATTTTAAGTTTTTTCTGAAGGCGACATTCCGGAATGTCGCCTTCAGAAAAAACCTTCTTCTCAACTTGCTTAAACGCCCTCTTTAAAACCGGCGCCATATTTTTCAAATGCATCCGCGCAGCCAAAGACGGCACAACCCCGCCATACTTGCTGTGCGCTTTTACTTGAGACGAAACAATATTAGCCAAAACTTTAACTTTATTTTCTTTAAACTCAACTATCGCCACCGCCGTCTCATCACACGAAGTTTCCACTGCCAAGATAATCATAAAAATATATAAACATTAAAACATATAAACAATACAACATATTCTGACTCTTTACAAATAAATAATATACTGCTACCATAACCTATATCAATTTGTCATTAGTTATGTCAACATATCAACATGTTTAAATGTTTATATGCTTTAATGCTTCCGGTCCCTTCGTCTAGTGGTTAGGACACCAGGTTTTCATCCTGGAAACAGGGGTTCAATTCCCCTAGGGACTACAAAGAAAAAACGAACTAATTGTTCGTTTTTTTTGTCCCTTAAACTAAAATAATTTATTTACAAACTAAAAAATAAAAATTTTATAAATACTCCCCTGTTCTATATTTTTCCTTTTTAGAAATAATCATAATTCTATTCCAGCTATACCCCTTTTTTACAAAAGACTCTGCCGAGGAAAACGGCCTCTTCTTTTTATCCTCCAACAAGTAAACAGCGGGAGAATCGGCATATTTAATTAAAGTTCCGTCTGGATGATACTTTGAACTTTCTATGCTTTTTCCTTCTTTATATTCATTTAAATAAACATTGTCTATCGTTTGAATCCAATCCCATTTATATCCAAGCTTGTTAAACACGCTCGCGCTTTTAATCCATAACTTATTATTACCGCTTATGAAATAGACTTTGTATCCTGAACCCCTAACTAAAGAACCGATTGAAATTCTCTTTTTTAAAGATCTCGTAGTAAAAGTCATCCCCGAAATAACTTTCTTCTTTTTGTTAAAACTGTCACTGGCTGTTATTCTATAATAATAAGTAGTATCTGGCTCAAGTCCAGTTAATGTAATTTGATGATTCAATTTTCTTGACTTAGAAACAGTTTCTTTATATTTATATTTTCCAGATGCGACACCATATTGTATCACACTTTTGGCAATCAGATTTGTTTTAAAATTAATTATAACCTTTCTGGAAAAAATAAGCTCTTCATCGTGGCTAAGAGGCTTAATATCTGAAATAAGTAAATTAGGACCGCTACCCTTGTAATCATTAGTGTTAAAAACAAATCTCTTGCCGTTAGTCTTGTTTCCCGATTTATCTATGGCAACAATCTTCAAATAATATTTTGTTCCCGGTTTTAGTTTGTGTATTAACAGCTCATGCTTTTTTCGAAAACTTTTAACTTTAGCAGTTTTCTTTAAATTACCTCCTTCGCCGTCATAATAAATAACTGCTCTCGTTTCTTCGTTTGTTTCCCAATAAATTGCAACCGCGTTATTGATTGTCTGCAAGATTTTTTGCTCTTCAAATCGCGGTTTAACAAGATCATCTTTTTCCATATTCTTAGTTGAAAAAGTTTGCAGAAACGATTCTTCGCTATTTTGTAATCTATCAGTTGCCACAATTTTAAAATAATATGTCTTCTTTTTTTGAAGACCAGACAAACTCACTTCATGATAATAATTGTACAGACTATGTCCAGTATATCTATTCAGATTATCAGGACTTTCTCCAAAATAAACGATCCCCCTTGCTTGCCAATTCGGGGTAGACCATTTAATCTTGGCAGTTCCATTTTCTATATCGTAAACCTTAATATTTTTAAACTCAGCAAAAGCCATAGCTTGGTAGTCATAGCCAGTTGAAAAAAATATTACAGCAATAATTAACGCGATTTTAATTGAAATTCTCATAATCTTTGTTTAGACTAAATCATACCACTATTGCATACTCTTTACGCATTGTCAATGCCTTTCTCTTCCTATCCCCATCCTACTTACCAAACAACAACTTTGCCTTAAAAAAAACAAAGAGCAGTTTCTCCTTGTTTTAATTCATAAAATAATCTCCCCACTTTCTGTAATTCTTTTTTACCGCTACTCCTTTATCATTGTCCTGTTTTATTGTTACTCCATTTATCCCATTATCACCAAAGCAATTGAGTTTTGTTTGTCTCTGAATCATTTATTTCTCTCCCTCCAACTCAGCTTCTTTTTTTAATCAAACTGATTAAAATAAACAAAAATTATTTATTTATTTTAATCAACAACTAAATGGATTCAAAATTTTGTCATTGAAAATTGATTAGAAATTAGAAATTTTTTTACCTCTTCCCCATCTCCCTTAATGCCATCCTTACCATCTCCCCCACATCTTTAATCTCTGGAGAAATTTTTGACAAGGCGTTCTTTGCCTCGCCTGCATTATACCCCAAACTAATCAAAGCGTCTATCGCGTCAGAATGTTCGCTTATTTCTTTAGTCTTGCCTTCCAAGTCTCCAAGATCAGAAATTGAAATTTTATTTTTCAATTCCAATATAACCCGCTCCGCTGTTTTTTTGCCAATCCCAGAAACACGAGTTAGAACGCTTGCGTCATTTTTGACGATTGCCACTTTTATTGTTTCCGTGTCAGCCAAAGACAAAATTCCCAACCCGGCTTTCGGTCCAATTCCTGAAATAGAAATTAGAAGTTCAAATAGTTCAAGCTCTTTGTAGTCTAAAAAACCATACAGAGTGAGCGCGTCCTCTTTAACATTTAAATATGTAAATAACTTTATCTCCTCGTCTTCCAAATTTAACTCTGGCAAAATAAAAATTTTAAAGCCAACGCCGCCAGTTTTTACAATTATAAACTTCTCCCCCCGAAAAATTATTTTTCCCTCTATGTAAGAAATCATAAAAACATATAAGCATTTAAACATATAAGCATGTTGAGATTTCAAAATTTTGTTTAGATATTTAAATGTTTACATGCTTATATGATACAGCCATTTGACAT
The DNA here is from genome assembly GCA_030638825.1 of bacterium. Taxonomy (GTDB): domain Bacteria; phylum Patescibacteriota; class Minisyncoccia; order JAHIHE01; family JAGLIN01; genus JAGLIN01. Next base: position 23,546 of record DAOWDU010000017.1, read on the forward strand.
TTTTCGCAAACTGTAATAGAATTTAGTTATCAATGTTTTTGACAATGTAACAATTTAACAATATACTTTTATGCCAAATATTAGATCTGCGAAAAAAGCTTTGAAGCAAAATTTGCGAAAAAGAAAAATAAATCTGAGAGTAAAAAATAAGATGAAAAAAGTGATTAAAGACTTAAATAGTTTATCGCGCAAATTAGAAAAATCAACAGAGAAAATCACAGATGAGAATATGAAAGAATTGCAAGCTGGACTAAAAATGGCTTATAAAGCTATTGATAAAACTGCCAAGAAAAAAATCCTCAAGAAAAACACGGCTTCTCGGAAAAAATCCAAGCTAGCTAAAAAAATTAACGCTTTAGAAAAAAAGGCAAAAAAATAACGCCCGAACATTTAAGGCAAAAAAACAAAAACGGGGAATAGACCAAAATAAACCATCTCAAAAGAGATGGTTTATTTTTTATTCGTCTCCTTTAAAAATAAACCGATCTTTTTCTCTCGCCGCTTTGTATAATTTTGTGATCTGTCTTCTGGTTGTAACGGGATGAGGAATTAATTTTAAATCAAATCTCCTTTCTTCTGCGGCAGTTTGAATATGAATATTGCCAAAGCCAAATATCGTTGGAAGCAATCCATGAACGCTGCTCGTGATATCCTGAATTCTTTTCAAATCCAATTCCGAAACGACACGATTAAAAAACCCGATCTGTTCAATATCTAAAATTCGCTCGTTTGTTACAATCCAAATATCAAGATAATAATCAGTCCAAATCGTAAAAATAATAATCCAAATAAATCCATAATAGATTATAGAAAGAAGAACAAATAATCTGCTATACGGCTCTTCCAAAAAAGCTGGCAGCGCGAAAGGAACAATAAAAATATAAAATAAAATCGGCAGCAGGCACATCAAGGCAATGTGCAAAAAATATGGCAAGAGGATTATCAAATGTTTTCTTACCACCAACACAACCTTCTCATTCTCATGCTGTCCAGGAAAACTGCCTTTGCTTTTTTTATCTGAATTATTTTTGTGTAAATTTATTAATTTTTTTGTCATAATAAAGAGAAACTTATAGAAACTCATAGAAATTAACTAAAATTAATCATCAGCAGTAAACAGCAATTAATTTCTAAAAATTTCAATACTACGATTTAATAATAATCTTCATCCAATTCCAAATTTGATTTTTCTATGAAATCTTCAACGCCGATCTGATTCCAATCTATAAACAAAAACAGAGAAATTATTAAAATAGATATTAAAATTAAAACAAAAGAGAAAAACAAGGCGGATTTTTTTGATTTGTCATTTTTTAATCCGTATCTATTTAAATGATAAAAAATAAGAAAACCAAACAGGGAAAAAATACCGATAGGAATGATAACGAACGCTAAAATATTTATGATAATAGATTCAAACATGGATTTAGATAAAATTAAGAAACAATAATCTTTGTTGATAGTTTATTAGAAATTACAATAAGCTTCCCTGTCCCTCCTCCGGCCATTCAATCCCCAAATGCTCATACGCCAGCTTTGTCGCTTTTCTTCCTCGCGGGGTTCTGATTAAAAATCCGAGCTGTAAAAGATAAGGCTCATACACATATTCAATTGTATCCTCTTGCTCTGAAAGGCTCGCGGCTAAAGTTGAAATTCCGACAGGCCCGCTGTTAAATTTTTCTATAATAACCTCAAGAATTTTTCTGTCAGCGCGTTCCAGTCCATAGCAATCTATTTCCAAATGTTCAAATGTTTGATTTGTAATCTCTTCGTTAATAATTCCATCGCCTTTAATCTGGGCAAAATCACGAACTCTTTTTAATAAACGATTGGCAATTCTTGGAGTTTTTCTGGAACTTCTCGCTATTCTCTTCGCTCCAGGTAAATCAATTTCCACCTTAAAAATTTTGCTTGACCTTGTTATTATTTTTTCAATTTCATCATCGTTATAATAATCAAGTCGATGCGCGATTCCAAAACGATTCAAGAGCGGAGAAGAAATGAGATCAATTCTTGTTGTTGCGCCGATCAAAGTGAACTTCGGCAAATCCAATCTGATCGTTCTCGCCGACGGTCCCTTGCCGACGATAATATCCAAAGCGTAATCCTCCATCGCGGGATACAAAACTTCTTCTATTACTTTATTGAGACGATGAATTTCATCAATAAATAAAACATCACCTTCCTCCATATTTGTCAGGATCGCTCCCAAATCGCCAACTTTTTCAATCGCAGGACCAGAAGTGATTTTGATATTTTGGCCCATTTCGTTTGCGATCAAATAAGCCAAAGTTGTTTTTCCTAATCCGCTTGGACCGTGAAAAAGAATATGCTCAATCGTCTCTTCTCTTTTTTTCGCGGCCCTTATTGAGATATCTAAATTGCTTTTAACTTTTTCCTGCCCCGTAAAATCATTTAAATATTTTGGACGCAGCGATAAATCAACAGCGACATCATCATTTTTTTCTTTTGGATCTGTGATGTTCATATAAACATTTAAACATGTAAACATATAAACACTAAAACAAAGTTTTGAAATCTCAACATGTTTAAATGTTTATATGTTTATATGTTACTATGTTCTCCCGCTCTTGACAAGTTATAATTTCTATGATAGACTACCCTGTTGAGTAAAAAATTACAAACGCCTGACAATTTGTGAACAGCTGGGGGCATTATCTCAGACATGGGTAGCACTGGTGCCAATTGCGGAATTTACTGGTCTATTCCTCGGAAATTTCTCCACCCTCATTCTTGATAAAGCTGAGGACTTAGCTGTTTACAAATTGGAAGGTGTTTTTTTATTGTTTAAAATTTATTTGTCATTGCGAGAAGCCCGAATGAGCGTAGCGAAGAGAAGGCTCGCTCGCAATGACATTTTATAATTTAAATGTTAAACTAACGATATGATTTCTAAAAAACAAAAATTATTTCTACTAACTTTGATAATATTCTTGTCTCTGTTTTTATTTTACAAATGGCAACTCGCGACATCTAATTATTATTTAAATAAAGGAAATAATATTTATGACGCTGAAAATTTTGGCGAGGCGTTGAAAAATTATAAATACGCCGAGGCGATTAACGGAAATAGAGATACAATTTATGAGGCAAAAATAAAAAGAGCTGAGATATTTTATGATCACTGGCAATTAGATAAAGCGGAAAAAGAATTGCTGGAAGCAATTAATGAAAAACAAAATAATTATAAAGCATACGAAATTTTAGGAGATGTTTATTTAGCAAAAAGAGAATTTGCTAAATCAAAAAATAATTATAATCAGGCATTAGAATCAAATAGCAATAAAATTAATAATAAACTTAATTTAAAATTAGCAAAATGCTTGATCGCAAATCAAGAAATAGATTTGGCTTTTAATATGCTTTTAGATTTGCAAAAAGAGAATTTAAAAAATGATGATAATGAAATTTTATATTATCTCGGGCTTATAAATTTAGATAAGAATGTTTTTTATAATGATTATTTTAAGAGCATAGAGAATAGTGAAAATTATAGAAATAAAATTATTGAAATAAAAAAAGTTCTTGAAATTTATGATGATCAAAAAAACAGCGCTTATAATGCTGTTCTCATTGCCGATTTATATAACAAAATTGGTGAACCGTATTTTGCGATTAATAGAATAAACGCAGTAACAAAAAATAACCCAGGCTATCGCGATGCTTGGATTATCTTAGGAAAATCAAATTTCATCATCGGAGATTATGAAAAATCATTGTTCGCTTTTGAGAAAGCGCTTGATCTTGACAGCGATAATCTGGAAATTCATTTCTGGATTACAAGCGTTAAAAAATCTTCCCTGTCACTCTGATTATTTCTTCCAAAGAAGTCAGCCCGCTTAAGGCCTTAAGAACTCCATCTTCCTGCATGCTAATCATTCCGTCCTGTCTGGCAGCCTCTAAAATTCCAGACGAAGATATGTTTCCCAGAATAACTTTTTCTACGCCTGGCGTCATTGTGAAAATCTCAAAGATTCCGATTCTTCCAGAATATCCAATGAAATTGCATTTTGAACACCCCTTGCTTCTATGCAAAACTTTTATCTCATCAGGAATTTCAATCCCATCGCCCTTTGGAATTTTTGCAAGAACGCTTTTTATTTTCTGAACTGTCTCTTGCGCTGGAACGTATTCCTCCTTGCAATGCTCGCAAAGTTTTCTGATTAATCGTTGCGCGATAATCGCGTTAATCGCGGGCGCTATTAAATGTTTATCAACTTTTAAATGCAGTAGTCGCGGAATTGCCCCCGCCGCGTCATTCGTATGCAATGTTGATAAAACCATATGCCCCGTCAAAGCGGCTTGAATGGCAATTTCCGCGGTTTCGGGATCTCTCACTTCCCCAACCATGATAATATCTGGATCCTGCCGAACTATCGCCTTGAGTCCGTCAATAAAAGTAAGTCCGCCTTTTTTGCCAACTTCGGTCTGTGAAACACCGTCAATCCTATATTCTATTGGATTTTCTAAGGTTATGATTTTTATGCTTGGCTGATTTAAACGGTGGACAAAAGAATAGAGCGTTGTTGTTTTTCCACTGCCCGTCGGTCCCGTCGTCAAAATCATTCCCGTTGGCTTGCTAATTTGTTCTTCTACTCTTTCCAGATAATATTGATTGAAACCAAGCTCATCAAGCTGAATTTTTATGGAACTCTCGCACAAAATTCTGAGAACTATGCTTTCTCCAAAATTACTCGGCAGAACTGACGACCTTACATTGATGGTGGTATTTTCCAGATTTATGTCAAAATGCCCATCTTGAGGAGCATCGTTTACATTCAGCTTCATTTTGGAAAGCATTTTTACTCTGGAAAGTATTGTGCGATGGGCTTTCTTTGGTAAATTGGTAATATCCTGAAGAACTCCGTCAATTCTATATCTTAGTCTAATGTGATCAAGTTCGGGTTCAATGTGAACATCGCTTGATTTTGTTTTGATGGCTCCCGCAATAATTATATTAAATATCTCCGTGGTGTGTATTTCTGAAATTCTTTTTTTCAATTCAATTATATTATTTATCCCTTTTTCAAACTCGGTCAAGTCTTCTTTTTTTAACGACATTTCCTGGTTTTCAAAAACTTCAACAACTGTTTCAAAGTTATAGTTTGACCACGCCCTCCTTAAGCCATCCATGGAAACTACTACTAAGCTGTAATTTACTCCGTCTTCTTTCTTTAATTTTTCTAACATCTTTTTTGTTTCATAATTTCCAGGATCAACTACCGCAATTTGAAACTTTCTTCCGACCTTATGGACAACAGCTAAATTCGCCCTAAGAGCGTCTTCTTCCGGAATTGAATTTACCGTTTCCGCGCCAATCGGAACCATGCTTAAATCAATATAAGGAAGATTAAACCTGCTTGCTATTGCAGTCGCTTTTTCTTCTTCACTCTTATGATAAAGACGCTTCAGCGTTTCTTTTTGTATTTTCTCTTTTAATTCTTTCCTCTCTCTTCGGATGATTTTTTTATTGTCTGTTTGCATAATATAAATTTTTACTGCTGATTATATTATTATTTTACAAGATAAATAGTAAATAGTAAATAGCGAACATTTTATCCAGCCAAATAAAAAAGGAGCCAAAAAGAACAAAGCTCCCAACTTTTATTTTTATTAGTTTAGTGTTTCTGATCTAAACCGTTTATTTCTTTAAATGTTCCTATAATCAATTATCAATTTCAAAACCGCAGTCCAGTTCTTTAAATAACACTTCAAAAAATACAAAGATGCCTGTCACATTTTTTTATCTGTTTCATAAGAGCTTGTGCTACATGCCACATCAAAACTGGAGCAATTGCATTTCCTATTTGTTTGTATGCTTGTGTTTCAGAAACAGGAAAAATAAATTTGTCTGGGAATGATTGAATTCTGGCTGCTTCTTTTGGAGTAAATCTCCTGTATAACTCTTTTTTTTCGTTCACTAATAAAACTGGGTCTCTTGAATTGATACTCACTTTAGCAAGATGAGAAGTTATAGTAAGACATGGTTTACTTAAATCCTGAGCGAGACCTCTTTTCATATTATTTTTTGCTCTTTTCATTCCATTAACAGCTCTTTTGGAAAAGTAATATTTATCATCTTCGAGCTCTAATTCGTCTATTACTTTTCCTAAGCTGATCCAGTTTTTTTTACCGACTCCTTTTTCACTATGGGTTGGTTTGGGAAATTTAAAATCTAAAGGTATATCTTTTCTAACACCAACCATAAAAACTCTTTCTCTTTTTTGTGGGATACCAAAGTCTGCCGCATGAATTAATTGATGTTTAACAATGTACCCTTGCTTGGAGAATTTCCTTTCAATTGCCTTGTAAATTTTTCCTTTTTGCAAAACAAGCATCCCTTTTACATTTTCAGCTATAAAAAATTTAGGTTGTTTTTGTTTCAGAATATTTGCCATTTTAATATACAATTTTCCTCTTTTATCGTGAGGATTTTTTGTTGGGTTCACTGTACTAAATGACTGACATGGAAATCCACCAACAATTAAGTCAGCATTAGGAATATTTTTGATATTATATTGTACAATATCTGCAATAGTGCAGGGAATTTTAAAATTATTATTGTATGTTTCAGCTGCTTTTGAATCATTGTCTATCGCAAAAACAACATCAAAAGAAAGTTTTTTATATCTTTTATTTAAAAAAGTAAATCCTCCAATAAGTCCTAGGTCGGATCCACCGCAACCTGAAAATAATGATACAACTTTCATGTTTTTAAAATTATAACACAAATTAGATTGTCATCTCCGGAAGATATTTACCAACTCCATCTTTTATAATTATTCTGTATTCAATTGGCTCAGCAATAATGTTTCCTTCTTCGCTCTCTCCGAATGGATCTTTGATAACAAGAATCTTTGCATTCTTTTTACTTAAAAAGACCCTGTAAATATAGTAACTATCTCTATTATTCTGAGCCGTTTGCCATTCATTACCGCTCATAGGAAAATATGTAACTACGGCAGTATTTGGCTCAAAGGTTCGTATTGTTGTTTTAACTTCAATTAATTTTTTCTTTGCAACATCTTCTTTTTTAAGTGACTGAATATCATATCCCAAACTCGTATCATTCGCTACTATTTTTACTAAACCCAATTTATCTGGACGAATTTTTTTTATTACATTCCTTTCATATTTAAATACAATTTTTTCTCCTACATCCCCAATATCTTTCTTAGAAATCTTGGTTGGTTCAGCAAGTTTTTTTTCTTCATCGGTTAATTCGCCAACAGTTTTCTTTTCAATATCTTCAATAGTTTCAAGAGAATATCCTAGTTTAATCATCTCCACACGACTAACTTCTCCAAACCAATATTGCCATTCATAATTCGTTTCCTTTCTAACATCAGATTGTTCAATATAATTATTGGGAATATTAAAAAATTGTTCGTTTAATATTATAAAATCAACTGACGGCATTTCTTTTTCATTCAAATAAAAAGATTTATGCGAATCATCCGTTTCTAATAAACCAGCTAAATACATATAACCCAAAAACTCTCTCCCATGCTGAGCTTGGCGACTATTACTTTCAAATCGTATTTTTCCCTTATGCATCCCTACTAAGGTATTCAACAGATTATCTGGTGAAATTTCTCCTCGCGTGACCCTTAAATCATTAAAAATTAAATTGGATATTTCCGCACCATTAACACTAAATTTACCAAATTTATCGTTTCCGCATTTAAGCAATGTTAATATAAATTTTGCCGGTTTAAAGTTAACGCCGTTTTTTAGTTGCTTGATTGTTTCCTGAGATTTGTTAATTGCATTAGGAAACTGGAATCTATTACAAAAAGTTTTGAAGAAAAGTTGAAAATCTTGTTGTTCTATTAATATTTTTGCTCGATCACTTATTTCAACCTTGCCCTCATCGTTAAAAAAAGTAAGACCAAAAAGGCTTATCATTTCAGTTCTATGATTTTTTATTGTCTTTGGTTTTAGGTCGCGTAACTTTGTATATTCTTTATCAAATTTTTCTTCAAACTCTTTTTTAGATAAACCTCGCAACGACATTATTAGTTGCGAAAATATCAAGAGATCATCTTCAATTTGAGACAACATTCTCCCTCTCGGAAAAGCATGTCTCAAATAATATTCTTTTGGTGTTTTGTATAAGTTTTTCATAATCAGATATATTTTTTAATTTCTTTAGCAATATGCTCCGCTAATAGTGGGGGAACTGCGTTACCTATTTGCTTTATTTGTTCATTCTTTTTTCCAGAAAAAATAAAAGTGTCCTCGAATGATTGAATTCTCGCAGATTCTCGAGCAGTTGGAACTCTGTTGTATTTATAATGGAAATGATGATTATGTCCCGTATCTATGGTGCTACTTGGTTTCTTGCTGTCAAACCTTGTCCATGCTATGCTTACTTTTCTTGTTTTTTGTAAATGCTTAGGCAAATCTTTGTAATTCCCGCCATCAGGAACAAGCGAAATTATTTTTTTTGTTCTGTCTGTATGTTTAATTGTTTCGTGTCCAAATACACCTTTACTGCCTTTCCGCATTTTTCTTTGGTAATCGGATTCTGATATTTTAGGATATGCGACTCCATCTTTTAAGTCATTTTTGGGCAGATCACTGATAGCTTCTTTTATTGTTATTCTATTGATTAAATTTTTTACATCTCCGTGAGTGAAATTGGGAAATTCAAATTTTTTAGATCCTCTTACTCCCACAAAAAATACTCTTTTCCGATTTTGTGGAACTCCATAATTTGATGCTAATAATACTGAAGTACTAACATTATAACCTAGATTCTCAAAATCATCTATGATTTCGTCTTTTAGCTTTCCCTTGTGCATAGAAAGTAAATTTGGAACATTTTCCATTAAAAAAACTTTAGGTCTAAAATAACCAACAAAATCAACGAATACTTTATATAAACGATTTCTTGGATCATCAATAATTCTTTTTCCAGAAATTGAAAACCCCTGACAAGGTGGTCCGCCGATAACAACATCGATCTTCTTAATACCAGTAAGTTTTGTTACAGACAATGGAATAGTTTTAGATAAGTCTTTTAATAAAACTTTGCTATTCTTATGATTTTTTTTAAATGTCTCGAGGCTTAAATCCCAATTATCAATACCCAGTAAAATATCAAATCCTGCTAATTCAAAACCGTGTGATAATCCACCACACCCTGCGAATAAATCTATCACTCTGAGTTTTTTGTGAGACATTTTTTCATAATTATTTTTGAATTAAATCGTCCATGTCGAGGGCTTTGATAATTTTTAAGAAATAATCTCGAGAAACACTGAGTCTTTGTCGATATTTCTTAATGTTATTTACGGTTGCCAATTTTCTACTTACAGACACTGTAAATATATTATTATAATAGCAGAAAATAACTAAACCGTAAATAATTGATTCTTGAAGCAAAACACATATCAATAATGCTATGCTTTCCGCTTATCTCATTAGCAAATAAAAAAACATATTCTAAATATATGTTTTTGTTTGTCTTATTTATAAACTCTTACTCTCCCTCATTCGCCCATTCCTTAATCTTCTGCAAAACACTTTCTTCCGCTAAACCTACTTCGACCTTATCGGAAGTAAAAAGAATTTGATTGTCTTCCACTTTACCATTTAATAATTTTACCAAATTATCAACTTGTGTTTTTTCTGAAAAATTTATAACTCCGTTTATTTTTCCGTCAAGCTTATAAATCAAAAGCGCGAGATCAAATTCTGGCGAACTATCAGCAAGTTCTTTGATAGCCAAATTTAATTTTTCGGGAGAAGCGTTTGTTTTGATAAAATCGTCATCGCCGTTTGACAAAATAGACCAGCCAAGCTTGTATTCTTTGTTGTATTTAAGATTAGACATAATCTTGCCCATCAATTTCAACGAAGAAATTGATTTAGTTTTGTATAAATATCTTATTATTTCTTGTTTATTCGCTCCTTTGTCAATCAGGGAGGCAGCCGCCAAAAATGCTTTTGGCGTAGTATTTTTATTTTGAAAACTATTCGTTTTGAAAATTATTCCTTCCAATAAATTAGTCGCTATGTGCTCGTCTATTAATTCCTCTTTCAGATCAATAACTAAATTAAATATTATTTCCGAAGTTGATGATGCCGTCACATCTACCAGATTTATTTTCCCAAAATATTCGTTAGACGGATTGTGGTCAATATTGATTACAGGCGCCTCATAAAAAAGATCTGAATTTTCGTCATAGATGCTTCCTAAATTTTCTGAATCGGATGTTCCTAAAACTATGATGAGATCATATTTAAATCGGGCCGATTCAAGAATAATATCTTTTTCTTCCAGATCGCTATTTTTGGCCGTTATAAAAATCTTCAATTTATTATTTTGAACTTCATATCTCAGTTGGTGCAGCTTTTCTTTATCTATATCCAAAGACAGAATATAATCGCGGACTCCTTCCAGCTTATGCGTAATCGTGTCTGCGGAAGGCAAAAAAGAATATTTATTTAGAATAGCGGTCGGGCTCACAATATCCGCTTTTTTTCCCATTTTTTTTAAAACCAAACAAAGACCGAGAGCAGATCCTAAGGCGTCCCCGTCTGGATTTTTTCCAACACATATCAAAATTGTCTCACTTTTACTGATTTGATCCAATATTTGTTCTTTTGGCAATAGTCCCATTTTTAGTGGTTTAAACAAGAAATTAAGATATTAGAATTGATTAGTCAATTTACCATATCTAAAAAACTTGTCAAGGGCAACATTTAAACATGTCGCTCCAATATGATAATGTCCTAGTACAGCAATATAGAAATGTCCTACCTAGAAATTTTTGTGTCATAATAGTTTAGATAATTTAAATATTAATCTAAACAAATTATGGAACAAAAACTAATAAGTATGACTGAAA
>DAOWDU010000056.1 GCA_030638825.1 bacterium
AACTACAAACAATGTCTCAAATATCGCTTTGCCTGAAACCTGCAAACAGTTGACCTATACTAACTTTAAAAACAATCCGTCAACTATTTCAGATACCAACACTATTAACTTAGTATCGCACAGAGGAACATTTTTATTAAAAAGCGATGGGGGATCCTCTCTTCCCACCTGCGCTTCACAATCAGGCGATTGTTGCGACCCGCTCCAATTCTGCCAAGGAGGCTCTTCTGTTGGTTCGTCTGATTGTCCCAATGTCTGCTGTGTTGGAGGAACTTGTAAAGATGTTGCTCCCGCTACTACTTGCCAAAGCGAAGGCTATCAATGTTGCGCTATTTGTTATACAAAAGCTTATCCAGAATATAATGGCAATTGTTCTGGGCAAAAATGCTGCGCAGTTTGTTCTGTGTCAACCATTGTAGACCTAATCGCTCCGACCGTTCCCGCTAATTTGGAAGCTACTGGATTTATGATAACTCCAAAAATTGGTTTAAAGTGGATTTTCTCCACAGACAATATAGGAGTAGCGGGGTATAGAATTTATAGAGACGGGGTTGAAATCGCGACAACAGGTCGTACTTATTATGAGGATCACGATATTTCTTTTAACATAACTTATACTTATACAGTGAGCGCGTACGATGCGGCAGGAAACGAATCGGCTCAATCAAATTCTGCTTCCGCTATGAGTGTTCCTCTTGGTGTTGAGTTTAAAAAGGGCGTTTCAGTTTCAAATCTCACGGAACTTGTTGGGAACCTTTTAACTTGGGTATTGTCAATAGCAGGTTCGCTGGCTCTTCTTGTAATTATTTTCGGAGGAGTTATGTATATGGGATCTATCGGAGATGAACAAAAAATTATAAAAGCAAAAAAGATTGTTTACTGGGCCGTGGGCGGACTTCTTTTGATTCTCGTCGCATATTCAGCAGCATTGGTGTTGGAAAAGATTCTGAATTAAGTTTGTAATTTTAATCATTAAAAAAATAATATGAATTCAAGCAAAAATAGAAAGATACTTGTGATAGAGGACGAAGCTACTCTGCAAAGAGCTCTCAACGAAGTTTTATCAAAAGAGGGTTATGAAGTTGTATCCGCGCTGGATGGATTAAAGGGGCTGGAACTTGTTCAAAGAGAAAATCCTGATTTAATTCTTCTGGATATAATTTTACCAAAAATGGACGGATTTGAAGTTTTGAAAAAAATAAAGGAAAATGGTGAAATTTCTAAAATCCCGATTATTATCTTAACTAATCTTAGCGATGTGAATGACATTCAAAAAGCGTTAGACTTGGGCGCGACCACTTATTTAGTTAAGGCGGATTTTCACATAGAAGATGTTTTGAAGAAAATAGAAAAAGTGCTGAGCATATAAACATATAAACATATAAACATATAAACAAGCTGTGCAATAAAAAATTCAACTCAAGAACAGAGATTGATGATTTCTTTTTTATTTTTTACTAAAATCTTTATTCTAAAATTTGTTTAAATGCTTAAATGTTTATATGTTAAAATGACACTATGCAAGTTGAAAATCAACAACTAAAATTATTTTTACTTGACTTCGGGCTTATTTCGAAGAAGGATGTTAATGACGCGCTGAAAGAAGCTCAAAAAAGCGACGAAGATCTGGAAAAAATAATTTTGAAAAGAAAATTGATTTCTCAGGAAGAATTGAATAAACTAAAAGCTTATATTCTGGGAATACCATTTATTGAGCTTAAAGATAGTGAAATTGATCCAGAAGTTTTGAAAATAATTCCAGAGTCAATGGCCAGGCAGTATAACGCAGTCGCCTTTGATAAAAAGGGAAATCAACTGAAGGTTGCGATGTTAGATCCGAACGATCTTCAGTTCCTGGATTTTATCGGCAAAAAGACTGGTTTAAAAATCATTCCTTGTTTTACCTGCAAGGATAGCATAAAAAAAGCGTTGCAGTTTTTTCAGAAAAGCTTAAAGGCGGAATTCGGCGACATTGTCAAAGAAGTCGGCGGCGTTAAAGAAGATGCTGAAATTGATGAGAAATTGATCATAAAATCAGGAGAAGACAACAAGGAGAAAGGGGTTGATCTAAAAAAAGCGGCGGAGGATTTGCCCGTTGTGAAAATCGTAGACACCTTGCTTAAACACGCAATTCTGCAAAGCGCTAGCGATATTCATATTGAACCAGAAGAAAAGGATGTTGTTATTAGGTACAGAATAGACGGTGTTTTGCGGGATGCGATGACGCTTCCTAAAATTATTTTACCTGGAATTGTCGCTAGAATAAAAATTCTCTCCAATCTTAAAATAGACGAACATCGTTTGCCTCAAGACGGTCGGTTTAAAGTTGAAACCTCTGATTACAAGATTGCTTTTCGGGTTTCTATTATCCCTGTTTTTGACGGCGAGAAAATTGTGATGCGTCTTCTTAATGAATCTTCTGGCGTTTTGACTTTAGAGCAAATAGGATTTTATGGCCGGGATTTAAAAATTATTCAAAACGAAGTTAAAAAACCAAATGGGATGATCCTTGTTGTGGGACCGACTGGGTCGGGAAAAACAACTACGCTCTATACTATTTTGGGAATCCTGAATGTTCCAGAAGTTAACATCAGCACTTTGGAAGATCCTGTGGAATACAGGATGCCAAGAATTAATCAATCGCAAATCAACACAAAAATAAATTTTACTTTTGCTTCTGGCTTGAGAGCGCTTTTGCGTCAAGACCCCGATATTATTATGGTTGGTGAAATCAGAGATGGCGAGACAGCCGAACTCGCTGTCCATGCTGCTTTAACTGGACATCTGGTTCTTTCTACTTTGCATACAAACAGCGCGGCGGGAACTTTGCCGAGAATTACTGATATGGGAATAGAACCGTTCTTAATCGCTTCTACCGCAAATATCATCATATCTCAAAGGTTAGTTCGCAAAATTTGTCCCGAATGCAAAAAGAAATATGTTTTAGATGAAAATACTTATAATGGTATTGCGCAGAATTTTGATGTTGATTCGGTCGCGGAATTATTCAAAAGAGAAAAGATAGTAAAAAAAGAATACGCAAGCAGTAAAGAGATGTGGCTTAATCTTAAATTTTCCAAAGGAGTCGGTTGTGATAAATGCAGAAAAGAGGGCTATAAGGGAAGGATTGGAATTTTTGAAGTTTTGGAAATAACTGACAAAATAGCGAAATTAATAAACAGCGGAGCAACCAGCGCGGAAATAGAAGAAGGAGGAATAAAAGAAGGGATGACGACTATGTTAGAAGACGGACTTATCAAAGCGGCGCAAGGAATTACGACAATAGAAGAAGTGATGAGAGTGACGAAAGAATAAATTAAATTTATGCAATTTTCTTACAAAGCAAAAGATTCAAACGGAAATGTTAAAAGCGGAAAGATTGACGCTAAAAATAAAAACGAGCTAGAAAGAAAGCTTGGCAATTTAGGGTTGTCTGTTATTTTTTCCAAAGAGGAAAAGGACAAGAAATCGGTAATAGAAATATCAAAAATTTTAAAAAGAGTGAGCGTCGTAGATAAGATGCTTTTTACGCGGCACTTGGGAGTTATGTTGAAAGCTGGTCTGCCCTTTTCCAGATCAATCGCGGTTTTAGCTGAGCAGACAAGCAATGCGTATTTTATAGAAATTCTGCAATCAATTCAGGAAGATATTCAGAAAGGAAATTCTCTGGCTGACAGTTTGTCAAAATATCCTAAAGTTTTTGATAATTTATTTGTTAGTATGATCAGGGTTGGAGAGATGGGAGGAAATTTGGAGGAGGTGCTAAATATTCTTTATATCCAGTTAAAGAAAGAGCACGAATTATCTTCCAGAATAAAAGGAGCGATGATGTATCCCGCAGTCATAATTTTTGCGATGACTGTCATTGGCACCTTAATGATGATCTTTGTTGTGCCGTCTCTTCTTAATATTTTTACGGAGATGGAAGTTGAGCTTCCGCTCTCAACTCAAATAATCGTGTTTATCAGCGACGCCTTAAAAAATCACGGAGTCTTTGTTTTTTTAGGATTGATTATTTCAGCGGTCTCGTTTTTTAAAATCGTTAAAACTCCAAAAGGAAAAAAAGGCTTTGATTATTTTCTATTGCGCTTGCCGACGATAAATGGAATAATCGGCAAAGTTAATATGGCGAGATTTTCAAGAACTCTCAGCTCTATGATTGCCAGCGGCATTTCAATTGTGGAGGCGCTGAAAATTATTTCTGGCACTTTGGGAAATACTTATTATCAGGAATCAGTGCAAGACGCTTGCCAGCATATTCAAAAAGGGATAGAACTAAGCGAGGTAATCGGCAAATATGATAATCTCTATCAGCCGCTAATGATTCATATGATTGAAGTCGGCGAAGAAACTGGAACTTTGGAGGAAACTTTAAAACAGGTCGCTGAATTTTACGAGGATGAAATTGAGCAAATTACTTCTAATTTGTCTTCTATTATTGAACCAATCCTAATGCTCGTCATCGGCGGAGCAGTAGGATTTTTTGCCATCTCTATGATCCAGCCGATGTATGGGATTATGGAATATATGTGATTTAAAATTTTATTTTATGGAAAAAGACAAAATTTGACATTTTCAAAAGTTTAAGATACACCTGAAAATAATAGATAAATCATTAAAAGTTTAAGGTGTGATTGAAATATTCAAGTTTTGATTATGGCTTGAGCGGACATTTGGAAAATATTATTTATCTTCACTATCGTTCGCTGGGATATAAAATTTATGTTGGCAGGATGGGCAAAGTGGAAATTGATTTTATTATTGAAAAAGGGAAAGAAAAAAAGTATATTCAAGCGGCTTATTCTTTGTCAAGCAAGAAGGTTATTGAAAGAGAATTTGGCAATTTGGAAAAAGCGCGCGACGCTTATGAAAAAATAGTAATTAGTTTGGATGATATTTCTTTGGGAAACAGAAATGGCATAAAGCACCTGCGGGCATGGGAAATATAAAATTTTAGAATTTTTTAAATCACTAAAAACAAAAACATGAAAAAAGAATCTTTACAAATCACAACAGTCAAAACGCTTTTAGCGATTTTATTATTTGTGGGAATGGGAACGATTATTATTAGAGGGGGGTATATTATTTGGGAGTATTCTAAAAATGGAGAAAATAATAAAATGACAAAACCAATTGTTCAGGAAACTGAAAATTACTATGACGTTTTGGAAAAGAAATGCGGTAGCGATAATTGTTGCGTGTTTTCTCTAAAAACAATGAGAGAGAATAATTACAAAGAAGCTGATAAAAACGGAAAATGTCCAGAAGGTTTTAATAGAGATATGATGGCATGTATAACTTCTTATCATTGGTGCGTACCGATGGAAGAAATTGGATGGGAAAGTTGCGATAAAGATAATGATTGCGAAGTTCGCTTTTCGCATTGCGATTGCCGATATCATTGTGTAAATAAAAACATAGAAGCAGATGATTGTGCGGTTGAATGTGATGAAACTGGACCAATAATTTCTGAATGTATTTGCGAGAATAATAAATGTGTTGAAAAAAAATCCAACATTTCCAATTGGCAGACTTATCAACATGAAATAACTGGAGTAAAACTTCAACATCCAAGAGATTGGCAAGTGGCGCAGGACCAATCTGAAAATTATATGATTTTTAATAAATTTTATTTGCGTAGAGATTCTCAAGAGATAGAAATTTTAAAAACTTCTAGTCTTTCTCCAGAAACAATGGATATGAAATCGATAGGAACACACAAAGTTTTAGTTGATGGATATGCATCAAATATAGAATTGTTTCAAGGAAAATTTGATAACAATAAGGATAAATATTATTTAAGAGTTTTTATTTCTGAAAAAAATATTTGTTATCATGCGGAAACTGATAAAGATAATTTAGAAGAATTATCATTAATATTTAATCAGATTCTCTCTACTTTCAAATTCATAGACTAAAGTTTGCCATTGACAAAAAATCAAATATAATATACACTTTAGATATGCAAGGTAAAAATAAAGTATTGTTTAGATATTTAGATAAGGAAGTTGCTTCTGTTATTAAGAAAAAGCAATCCTGTCTTATTTTAGGACCAAGGCAGGTTGGTAAAACCACTTTGGTTGATTTTTGTTTACGAAAAGAAAAAAATGTGATCAGGTTTCCTTTGCAAAATCCCAGTGTTAGAATAAAGTTGGAATCTGACCCAGGACTGCTTGTTAGAACCGTAGAAGCTGAAAAAACTAAACCCATTGTATTCATTGATGAAGCGCAGAAAGTTCCGGAAGTCTTTGACGCGGCGCAATATTTAATTGACAATAAAAAGGCGCAATTTATTTTAACAGGCTCTTCAGCAAGAAAATTAAAAAAAGCGGGCGTTAATTTGCTTCCAGGAAGAGTAAGGCATTTTTATTTAGATCCTTTTTTATGGGGAGAAATGGGGCTTGTTAAAGAAAATTATATTAGTTCGTTTAAAATAAAAAATATCAACAAAAATAAAATATATTCTTTTGAGGAATCTTTGATTTACGGCTCGCTTCCTCAAATAATTACAGAGCCACAAAAGGAGAGAGAAAGTCTGTTGCGGTCATATTCAGAAATTTATTTAGAAGAAGAAATTAGGGCAGAAGCGTTAAGCAGAAAAATTGGAGCATTCTCCAGATTTTTGGAATTAGCGGCGTTGGAATCAGGAACCTCCCCGAATTTTTCAAAATTATCCCAGCAGTCCGGCGTGAGCCAGCCAGCCATTAAAGAGTTTTATAATATTTTAGAAGACACTTTGGTTGCTGAGCGCGTGGATCCATTTTTAAAAAATGCTCGCAAGCGAATTATGTCTTCGTCCCGTTATTATTTTTTTGACTTAGGAGTTAGAAATGCTTTAGCAAGGTTGCCATTAGAAAAAAGGTTGATCAATGCCCAAAAAGGAATCCTTTTTGAAAATGCTATTATGTTAGAAATTATTAGAAGGACAAGGGCTTTAAATAAAAATTATAAAATAAATTATTGGCGGACGCAGGCAGGCGCCGAAGTTGATTGTATTATAGATATGGGCGATAAAGTTATTCCGATAGAGATTAAAGCGTCTAAAAGTATTTCTTTAGGCAAACTTAAAGGATTAAAAATCTTTTTAAGCGATTATAAGGATATAGCTAAGCAGGGATATGTGATCACGATGGGAGAAAGAAAAGAAAAATTAGCTGATAATATAACAGCAATACCTTGGTTTTGTTTGTAGATTATAATGGCAATATTATAGTTTTTTAAATATTTTTAACTTTTTTAAACTCAAATTTATGAAAAATCAAAATAAAGAATCTTTACAAACTACAATAATCAAAACTTTTTTAGCGGTTTTATTATTTGCAGGAATAGGAACGATTATAATCGGCGGGGGATATATTATTGGGGAGTATAGTAAAACGCAAAATAGTAATAATAAAATCATAAAGGAATTGCCTGATGAATGGGGGGTTTGCAATCAAAATTCTGATTGTGTTGGAATTAGATTGGGTTGTGCTTGCTATATAGAAAATGCAATTAATAAAGTTTATCTAAACGCTTGGACAGATATTTTACAAGAAAAATGTGGTGATAATTGTATGATTGATTTAAGGCTTCGGCTTCCCTCTGATAATATAATTGATAAAGCTGTTTGTGAAAATAACAGATGTGAGCTTAGGCAGAAAAAAGAAATTGCTTGTACTCAAAATGCTGCTTTAGATTTTCTTGATGATAAACAGAGCGACGATCCTTGCGATAGATCATGCGAATTTGACAGCGACTGCAAATTAGAATGTGGCTGCGAATGCATTTCAAAAGACGAGAAGTGTATATATACAGGACTTGAATGTGAACGACCTAATCCCGATTATGACTGCCAGTGCGTTAATCAAAATTGTAAATATAATTATATAGGAACTGACACTGACACTTCCAACTGGCAGACTTATCGGAATGAGGAGTTTGGGTTTGAGTTTCAGTATCCTGCAGAGTTTGGAGAAGTTGCCTTTGAGATAACTCCTGAAATAAGTCTTCCTGTAGAAGGAGAGAAGGTTGGAATGAAGATGGAGGGGACTTTTTCTGAGTCAGGCATGGTGTTTGGCGGAAAAACAACTACTTATAATGATGTTTCTAGGCAAATTACTAAAATTAATTTTAAAGAATATATTAAAAATGACGAAGGTTATTTTTTTGGCTTTAATCGTTATCAAAATGAATTATATGGAGAAATGACACCAAAAAAGATTATAAATAATAATGTCTTATTGGTGGATTGTGAAAGTTTTACAAAACGATGTCTTATTGTTGATACATACATGTCAAGAACAATAAATGAAGATTTAGAAAACTCAATAGCAGGTTTAATCAATTTGAGAAAAGGTGAATTCAAAGGTTTAATGATATTGGCAAATAATAGATATAATAATAAGCATTATGAATATATAAGCGAAGACGAATTTATCAAAATTCTCTCCTCGTTTAAATTCATAGACTAAAAAAATTGTCTAAATATAAAAATATTGTTATAATATAAAAAGACAGAAAAGTCAAACTAAAAACGAAAAATAAAAATAAAATGTTTCAAAACTCAAAATTCAAAACTCAAAATTCAAACGGGTTTACGCTTTTGGAAGTTTTGATTGTGATTGCTATTTTTATGGTTATGTTAGGTATCGCGATTGCGATCACAAAATCTTTTAGCAATACCGTCAATTTAGATAATTACGCAAAAATAATCGGAACAAACATAAAGCTTGCGAAGACTCGTTCAATCGGCGCTTTTAATGACACTAATTATGGAGTTCATTTTGAAGGCGACAAGATAACTGTTTTTGCTGTGGATGGATCAACTAATAAAGTTGTAAATTTGTCAGATGATGTGGAGATATGGGATATCAGTCTTACCGAGTATCCTGTTGGGAGCGGATCTAATATGGTATTTGATCGTTTAACTGGCGCGACTAAGAATTTTGGAACTATCGGAATTAGGCTTGTGAATAATCCATCTGAAAAAAGACAAATTGTAATCAATGAGGAAGGACAGATTGATTATGTTTCGTTTCAAACAAGTTCTGAGTCTCCAATCAAAAATGCCAGACATGTCCATTATAATTTAGGGTGGGATATCAATAGTTCTACAATTTTGCGTTTTGAGAGGGTTGATGGTGGAACTACTACTAATGATATTGACGCAACAGCGTATTTTAATGCGGGTGAATTTAACTGGAGTGGCGAGATAATCGTTGGATCTTCCCGAACAGCAAAAGTGCATGGATGGTTGGACGGAGGTAGTACTATGCTTTGCGTGGTGCTTGATCAAACGGTAAGCGATACTTTAAATATATATTTTATTCACGAAGGAACAACAAAAAAAATTACTACCTATACGAATGTCGGCGGAGTAATAACTGTAACGCCAGATCCAACTTACGGCGGAACAAAAGATATTAGATAATATTTTATTATTATGAACAATTCCAAACAAAATGGCTATGGATTGATTGAAATACTTGTAGTCGCAAGTATTGGGATAATGGTTTTTTTGGGTGTGAGCGGATGTTTGAATACTTTTTTGAAAATTACTATGCAGAATGTTAGCACAACTGAAGCTTTATTTTTAGCAAAATCATCATTGGAACAAGCGCGCGTTGTCCGTGATGAAGACTGGGCAAATATTTCAAGTCTGAATATAGGCGATTCATATCACTTTGATTCAAATGGAGCCAGTCCTGAAAAATGGATAGCGCAGTCGGGAACAAAAAGTGAGGATAAATATACAATCTGGATAGTTGTTTCAGAGGTTCAGCGCGACGGCAGTGATGATATTGTTTCTGCCGGAACATATACCGATTCAAATACTTTAAAAATTACTTCCAATGTTTCATGGCTGACGGCAGATGGAACAAAGCAAATTACTCTATTTGAATACTTAACTAATTTTAGATAAACGCTATATGAAACAAAACAAAAATAGCGCTGGCTATACATTAATAGAAATGATTATTTATGTCGCTTTGGTTGGAATTATAACATTGTTTATTTATGGTATTATTTTGTTTGTTTATAGTAATAATAAACAAACAGTCAATTTGGTTAAAATCAATTCAAACGCTTATAGCGTGATGGAGCGAATAAGATACGAGGTGGAAAATTCAAACTATATTTATCTTCCTACAAGCAGTACGGCGAATTATGATTATAAGACTGGAGTAGATCAGCTTTCTTTGGCAACAGGAATTGGTGTTTCGTCTCCTGAAGATATTGCGTTTGTTGATATTTATCTTGAGAACGGCGCAGTCTTTATAAAAAAAGAAGAGTCAGTTCTTCCAATAGCGCTCACTTCTTCTGGCGTCGTAGTTTCTGATTTAAGTTTCTTCTATTATAAAAACGATTCAAGAGAATCGGTGACGATAGATATTACGATTGAGCCAAAGAATAATTCAAACTCATCTATTAATTTAATTAGCACGATAGCGCTCCGGTCGCTTTGATTTATGCATATGAACAAGAAAAAAATAAATAATAAAGGCTTCGCGACTCTGATGGCTCTTTTAGTGGTGATAAGCCTGATTTTGGTTGTTTCGCTTTCAATGGTTATTATTGTCATTAATGAAAATCAGATTGATAAAAGTCTAATTCTTTCAACGCAATCCTATTATTCCGCCGAGTCGGGAGTTGAAGACGCGCTGCTGAGAGTTATAAATAGTAATGATTATACTTATCCCGTAAATAATTTGAATCTGGGCGATTCTGTGGTAAACCGAATTATAACTCAAAATGGCAATTCAACTATTATAGAATCTGTTTCTTCTCACCATAGTAATAGGAGAAAAATTGAAACTGAACTTGTTATAACTACAAGTGATATCTCTTTTCATTATGGCGTTCAAGTCGGAGAAGGAGGATTAACGATGGGTAACGGCTCTTCCATTAATGGAAATTTATATTCTGATGGTCCTGTGTCTGGTTCTATATCTAAAGGCGGAACGATAACGAGAGATCTTATTGTCGCTACGGGAATGAGTCTGGACGCTAATGGAACATGGGATACATACGATGACGATATGATATTTGGGGAAGATGATAAGCCAACTGATATTGCGATGAGTTTTACTCCGACTTCCACGGGAACGCTATCTCAGGTTTCTCTTTATATTAAAGCCAGCAGTCCTGCTCACGGAAATGGAGTAATTAAAATTGTTGAAGACGATTCAGGCTCTCCTTCATCCGCTGCAGCGTTGGCAACGGATACTTTTTTAGCTTCAAAAATCGGTTCATCTTACGGCTGGGTCAATTTTAGTTTCTCCACTCCCGCGAATTTGACGGGCGGCACTACTTATTGGATAGTCATTGATCTTAATTCAGAAAATAAGAAACATTTTTCTATCGGAAGAGGGCAGGGGAATGCTAATAGCGTTTCTAAATATATTCCCTGGGGCGGCGGATCCTGGGAATCTGATACTTTGGGAGATTATGAATATAAAGCGTGGATTGGCGGACTTGCAACTTCGGTTTATGGGTTAAAGGTAGAGGGAAATACTCACGCTCACGAAATAGAAAATTGTGATGTTGACGGAAATGCTTACGCCAAAACGATAAAAGACAGCACGATTATTGGCGAGGCTCATTACGAAACATTTGTTAATTCAACAGCTGGCAGTGAATTTGCGGATAATCCTGACGATCCGCCTTTTGTGGCTTTGCCGATTTCTGACAGCAATATCGCTGAATGGAAAACGGACGCGCTTGGCTATGGAATGTTAGATTCTTCTTTATGTGATATATCAACTGACACAACAATAAATGGTGGAAAATTAGTATGTACAGGTGCAGATGGTTTTAATCCTACTGGCAATTCAACTATAATATTAAAAGGAACCTTATGGGTTGAAGGAAAAATAACATTAGGAAATAATACTATTTTAATACTGGATAGCAATTACGGAAGTAATAGCGGCATAATTATTGCCGACAATCCTGGCAGTGAATCTACTGATGGGAAAATTGTTGTTGAAAACGGCACAGTTATTTGCGGTTCACAAGGGCTTAATGGGGCTGTTTGCGCTGAATCTAACGGCAGTTATATTTTAATGTTATCTACCCATTCTGGGACGGGGACTTCTTACGCTATTGAAGTAAAAAATAATGCAAGCGGGGCTATATTTTACGCTCATAGCGGCATCGCCCATGTTATAAATGGCGCCGATCTTAAAGAAGTGACAGCTTATAAATTGAGTCTGGAAGAGAATGCCGATGTTACTTATGAAAGCGGATTAGCCAGCGCGAGTTTTACAAGCGGTCCAGGAGGAGGATGGGTTATAAGCAGTTGGAATGAGACTCAGTAACATATAAACATATAAACATATAAACATATAAACATATAAACAAGTTGTGCAATGGAAAGTTTAGTTCAAGAATAAAGATTAGTGGTTTTTCTTTTATTTTTACTGAAATCTTTATTCTGAAATATGTTTAAATGTTTAGATGCTTAAATGCTTAAATGCTTATATGCTTATATGCTTATATGCTGAGACTTAACAACAATCTAAACGCTTTTGGAATTGATTTTAGCGATCGGTCTATTAAGGTTGCTCAGATTAAAAAAAACAATAACAGATTACAGCTTTACGCTTATGGGCGCGAAGATATTCCGAAAGGATTAATAGTGGATGGAGAAATAAAAGAGCCAGGGGAAATTATTAGATTAATAAAAAAAACATTATCAAATTCAAAAATAAATCCAATCAAATCAAAACTTGCTATCTATTCAATACCAGAACCAAAAGGATTTATACGCGTTATGGAAATAAAGAAAGTTGCGGAAAAAGATATTGAAGATGTTGTCAGATATGAAGCGCAGCAATTGTTTCCAATAAATATAGAAGAATCATATTTGGATTGGCAGATCTTGCCAGACGAAAATAATCAAAAGGAAACTATGAAAATTCTCATAGCTGTTGTGTCTCAAAAATTAGTAGATTCCTATTCAGCAGTCTTAAAGGATGCTGGATTAAAACCGGTGGCTGCTGAAATTGAATCAATTGCGATAACGAGAAGTTTAACTAATAAAAACCAATCATCAAGACCAATCCTCGTCATAGATTTAGGAAGGGACAGGACGAGCTTTATAATATTTAAAAATCCAGCCGTTCAATTTACGGCCAGTATTCCCGTCTGCGGAGAAGAAATTATTAAAGCGGTATCTAAGAGAATGGATATCAGCGAAAGAAAATCAGAAAAGATAATAAAAGAATGCGGGTTGGTTTTTAAAGACGATTGCAAAGATGTTTACAGGGCGATTCAACCTTCTTTATACGAAATGATAAAATATATAAGCAAATTAATTAATTTTTATAAAGAACATTATAAATCAGAAGCGGATATAGCCAAAGTTATTATTTGCGGAGGCGAAGCGAAAATACCGGGAATGAGCTCTTTCTTGTCGTTAAGAGTGAAAAAAGAAGTTGAAAAAGGAAATCCCTGGATAAATATAACTTCTTCCAATAAAAAAGAACCCCCTCTTTCTAGAAATGAGTCAATGGTCTTTGTGACGGTTTTAGGATTAGCATTGAGAGGAGTGGAGGAGTATTAAAAAGTAATTGATTGTAATTTGTAGTAATTAATAATTGTAACTAATTGTAATTTATGGAAATTAAGAAAAATTATATTTTATGATAAAAATTAATCTACTTTCTCCCGCTGACAGGTTAAGCGCGAAGTGGGAAAAAATAAATAATTCAGTTGTTTCTAATTTCCTGATTTTAATTATTGGGCAGTTTGTTTTGGTATTTATATTTTTAGCTTCAATTAAATATCTTGATCTTGAAAATAACGATTTAAATAAACAGTTAGAAAATATGCAAGTGCGAGCAGAGATTAGGGAAGTTGAGGAAATAAAAACTATGATCGGAAAATATGATAAACAATCAAAGATTATCTTAGAGCTACAGGAAGATCGTTTTGCGTTTGCAGAGATTTTAGCTGATTTTGGCGGGATTATTCCCATTGGGGTAAAAATAAACAGTATTGATATCAAGCCGAAAGTAGGTGAAATTGTAAAAAAAACAAAAAGAGACAGCAGTGAAAAAGAAAATATTGATAATGCTGGTAAATTTGATTTTAATATAACTGGAACGGTTAAAGACCGAGAAAGTCTTTTAAGATTTGAAAATAATCTCAGAGATTCAGAAGTTTTTGTTGATTTAATTATTAATCTCTCAAATTACGACAATAAAAATAGTGATTTCAGATACAGTATGACGGTGGATATGAATTAGAGTTTAACGCTTGACAATAACTATACCAAGCAGTATAATACCAGCAAGTATAAACAACTTTATGAGGAAATTTTATAATAGAAAAAATGAATTAGCGATGCTGGACAAGCATTTTAGGATTGCTAAAAATAATATTTTTACGGAAGTTATTATTGGCAGGCGCAGAATAGGAAAAACAGAGCTTATTAAAGAGCATCTTGAAAAAAAACCAGCGCTTTATTTTTATGTCACCAAGAAAAGTTCGCAAATTACTTTAAATGATTTTACCGCGACTTTGAAAGAGCGTTTTCCTTTTGTCCCGTCAATAATAAATAACTGGGAGGATTTTTTTAATCTAATTTTTGAATTAAGCGGGAAGCAAAGGATGGTTGTCGTTTTTGATGAATTCCAAAATTTTAACAGTATTGATAAATCCGTTTTTTCTATTTTGCAGAAAAAAATTGATGAGTATAAAGACAAATCTAAAATGCAGTTGATTTTTATCGGCAGCATTCAAACTTTGATGGAAAAAATATTTATGCGGAAAGAGCCGCTTTATGGACGAGTTGATAATTTTATTTATTTAAAACCGTTTAGTTTTGGCGAGGTAGCTGTGATTTGCAATGATCATAAAGTTAAAAATATAGAAAGCGTTTTCAACTTGTTTTCTATTTTTGACGGTGTTGCTAAATATTATGATTTTTTGGAAAAATTTAATTTATTTAATAAACCGCTAGAAATAATTTTAAAAGAGCTGTTTATTAGCAGAGACACCCCGTTGTATAAAGAGGGGAAGAATTTATTAATAGAGGAATTCGGACAAGATTATGAAAGGTATTTTGATATCCTGTTTTGTTTGAGTATTGGTAAAACAAAAACAAGCGAAATCGCTTCTGTCATGCAGCTGCCGGTAACAACCGTAAGTAAATATTTATCGGTTTTGGTTAAAAAATATAAATTGGCGGAAAAAAGAAATTTGCATAATAAAAAAAATAGTAAAGATAACCGTTATTATTTAAGGGATATATTTCTAAGGTTTTGGTTTCGTTATGTTTATAAAAATTACACTAAAATAGAAATAGGCAGTTATCAGCCAATTCTATCTGATTTCAAAAAGACATTTGATTCGCATCAGGGATTAATTTTTGAGGAGCTGGCAAGAAAACTTTTATATAAAAAAATGTTAGAGGAAAAAATATTGCCCTGTCAGGCAATGGAGATTAGCAACTATTGGGACAAGAAATATGAATTTGATATTTACGGACAAGAGAATAAGAATTTTATTATTGGTGAAATCAAATTGAACAGCAAGGCGGTAGATAAAAAGTTGATTTATAAAATTGAAGAGTTTGCCGATTTCAGAAATAAAAATGCGATTAAAGTGATAATTACTTTTGATAAAATTACTAATTTAAAAATGAAGAAATTATTAAAGGAAAAGAATTTTTATATTTTTGATCTGATGCAGTTAAATTCGTAGTTAAAGCTAAAAAAGGAGCGCGGTAAATAAAATAATAAATGCGTATGAACAAGATTAAACAAAAAACATATTTTAATATAGCTGCATTTTTTTCTATAGTAGTGATGGTTTTTTATATCGGAAACTCTTATTTAATAGAAACAGTAAAAAATTTAAGTCTGGAAGTGGTTAGCAAAAAACAAAAAATTGAAAGATTAAACGAACAAAGCAGTCAAGTGGATAGTATTAAAATAGGATATGAATATATGCAGGAAGAAATGAACGAAGTTTCTGATTTGATAATTGATTATCCGAATATAATAGATTTTATTGTTGAAATTGAAAGCGTTGCCGCAAAAAGCGAGATTGATTTAGACATAAGCGTTTCAAATAAAAAAGGGGAATATTTAAACGACGATTTATCTTCTGTCAGTTATGACGTGGCGGTGGCGGGAGATTTTGATAAGTTAATGCATTTTTTAGTATATTTAGAAAATTTGAAGTATCTTAGCAAGATAGAAAATATCAGAATATATTACGATGATAGAATTGACGCGAGAGAAATTATTTTAAACGCAAACTTAAAAGTTTACGTAAAAAACAAAGACCTCAATTAATAATAGTTATTTAGCATGCAAAAAATAATACCAAAAATAAATCTCAATAAAAAAAATCTTATCAAGATTTTAGCCAAATGCGCTGGCTGCAAAAGGCTGCTTTTTATAATATCTTTTGGAGCATTGTTGATTTTTACATTTGATATTGTATATCAGCACGCCTTTATAAATATAGAATTTATTGATTATAAAAAAGATAGCAGTTTTATAATTACAAATGGAAAAATAAATAATGTAAATCTTAATAGGGTGTTGAAAAATATAAATGAAGACAAGAAAAAAATTGAAATAGGAATTAAACAGGAATATGAAAACCCTTTTAAATTTAAAGTTCCTAAATGGTTAGATGAATTTGATTATGAAATTGAATACGACAATCATAATAGTAATTTAGATATTGACAGAGATCTGGATAACGATAAAAGTAATGAAGGCGAAAGCGCTGACTAATTCTTGCTGCTGCTTGCTTTTTGTATAGCGGAGTGTTAGTATGTTAAAATGTTTATGTGTTTATATGTTTTGTCCCCGTAGTTCAACGGATAGAACGGGAGCCTTCTAAGCTCTTAATGTGGGTTCGATTCCTGCCGGGGACACCCCGTTGACAACTGTATTATTTTATGTTATACTTGAAGCATAAAATAAAAAACAAAAACAAAATGACTGGAGGGTCAGAGCAAAAATACAATTTTAAAAATATAAAAAATATAAAAGAGATGTCTATCGCTGATTTTTTTGGAGCGATTTTTTTGTGGACAATTAATTCTGTTTCAACAACTTTAAATAATAATTTTAATCATTTAAAAAAACAAAAATGAAAAACTTAAAAAGAAAAATCAAAAAAAGCGCGCGGAAAATAATGGCGTCTTTTTTATTGGTGACGACTTTAGTTTGGTCGTTGGGAGTTCCCTTAACAACACTAATTCCAGAAGCAAATGCTTCTACGCCGACTATTGTGGTTGTGGAATTGGTCAATCCATCCGCGGTGGAAGTTATTTTTTCCGAAGCGATGACTTCAGCAAGCGCGCAAGATTCTGGGAATTACACTTTTAACGGAGGGCTTACAGTAATAGATGCGGTTCAACAAGGTTCGCCTAATGTTTTTAGAATAGTGGCAAGCGGAAGCATTACGCCCGGCGCAACAACTTTGACTGTTAGCAGCAGTGTTTTAGCTCTTAGTGATAATGATCCGAACACTTCTACATTAGCGCAAGCGATTATTAATCCGGTCAGAGTAAAAATTAGCGAAGTCGTGGCAGGATTAGACGGCGCCGCGAATAAAGAATTTGTTGAGTTGTATAACGCGGGGGGTCAGGCTATTGATTTGTCAGGATATAAATTGCATTTCAGAGATGGCTCTGAGACGGATACAAATAAGACGCTGGATTTTGCTTCTAACAGCGCGAGCGATACTATTCCCGCTTATGGTTTCTTTTTAATCGCTTCATCGCAATATACTGATATCGGAACAACTCCTGACGCGACATACACAGCTGAAAGCAATGACTTAGCAGATAATGGTTCTGTTTATCTTAGCACTAGCGACACTGCTTTAACTGATGTTATAGACAAAGTTGGTTTTGGCAGTCAGCCAAGCAATGGCTATGAAGGAACTGCGGTCGCAAATCTTTCTGCTGGGCAATCTATAGAAAGAAAATCTTTCGGCGGATCGCAAGCAACTGATATGGCGACTGGCGGAATGGACGCGGGAATGGGAAATGGGTGGGATACTAGCGGCAACAGTTTTGATTTTGTTGTTCAGGCAACTCCAAATCCGCAAAATTCTTCTTCTGCGACAGAACAGCCAAATTTTGATGACTACGACGGCGCGGCTGGAGATGGTCCGATGATTATGCATATGCCGATAAATTCCGCTGTGACTGGAGGGGATTTAAGCGTAACCGCGCAGATGGGAGATCCAACAACTCCTCTTGATCAGATAGTCGCGGAACTTCATTATATGATTGGCGATAGCAATTCAGGCGCTATTACTGGTTTAACAGATTTTACAACTACCTTAGGAGCTCATCAATCAAATGGATTTTTTAATTTTACAGTTCCGCAAGCCGCTATGGATCACGCAGATACAGACACTTATGGTTTATTTTATTATCTAAAAGTTGTTACAGATGGCGGGACTGGTTTTATGTCCGCAAGTCCAAGCGCTGATACAGGGACTTATGATACGGTGGCTTTGCAAGAAGCGGCGGTCGCGATTAACCCTTTTATTATTAGTGTTGATGCTGCGGGAGATACCTTCGCGATTTCAGGAACAATAACAGATGATACTCCAGTAGCGATTGAAAGCGTTTCTGTATTTATAGAAGGAACAGGTTATAGCGCGACCACAAATGGAAGCGGTTTTTATACTATTTCAGTTCCAAACGGCATCTATAATATTACAATGGCAAAAACAGGATATTATGAAGAAATGATAAACGATATATTTGTTAATGGCGCGGCGGTAACAGGAGTTGATAGAACGATGTATCTTGGAACTGGCGGGGGAATGACCGGGGATAGCGAGAAACCGATGGTGATGTGGACTGGTCCGATGGATGGAATGATGGGCGTTCCATCAGGAATGGATGATTTCAAAGTGTTTGTCGGATTTTCTAAAGATTTAGACACTTCAACTTTTAATCCCACGAGTGTTATTTTAACCAGCAATCCCTCAGGAGACGCAATGGCTGGATATAGCGCTCAATACAATCCAACCAGAACTGAGTATATGCCTCCCGAAAGTATGGATCCATATTTAGGAGTGATTAGTTTGCCAAACGGCGGGGGAGGATTTGCGGAAAATACAACTTACTATTTAATAATGAACGGCACTATCCGCGATACTGCTGGAAACGCGTTGCAAGGCAATCGTCCTGACGGCGGACATATGATTTCATTTACCGCTGGCGGAACTTTTACGGAGCAAGATATGATGGGCGATGATTTTGGAACAGGCGCGATGATGCCTCCGTTTGTGGTTGGCACAAATCCGTATGACGGCGCGATGGGTGTTATGACAAACGCAAAAATAAATATCAATTTTTCTGATACAATGGATTCAACAACTGTTACTTCCACAAATATAAAATTATACAAAATTACTTACGCTAATTACGCAGAGACAAAAACGGCGGTAGCTTTATCGTCAGTATCTCTTGACACTGTTGGACAAAACGCAACCCTAACTCCAGCAGAAGTTCTGACGGCTGGGGCAAAATACAGAGTTGTTGTTTCAGGAGCGTTAAAAAGCGCGACTGGAATTTGGATGGGTGATCCCGGACAATCGCAAAACACGGCTGCTTACGAATTTTACTGGTCAGAATTTGAAGTTGGAACGAGTTCAGATTCCGCGGCGCCAACAGTTCTTGGAAGCTGGCCGGCAAATGGCGCGACAGGCATTACTGTTAATCCCGGAATGATGACAATCCAATTTTCAGAAGGGATGGATCCAGCAACAATAAATTCAAATACGATCACTTTAAAAAGAGGAACATCCGCGGTAACAGGAAATATCAATTACGACCCAATGTCGCAGTCCGCGTCATTTTCTCCAAGCGTGGTTTTGGCGACAAGCACAGATTACACCTTGACTGTAACAACAAGTGTTACTGACGCAGTTGGGAACGCGATTGCTAGTAATGTAATTATATTTACCACTGGCAGCGATGGCGATGACACTGATCCTTCAATTATGTTCGCGAATGGCGACGAATACGGCGTAGCGATCACTTTTTCAGAAGCGATGAATTCCGCGAATGTCGCTGACGCTACCGGCTATTTAACTTCTGTCTTAAATCCCGCGAATTATGTTATCAAACAGGGACCAGCAGGAACGACTGACTGGTCTGGTATAAGCGGGCTTGTTTTAACAAGTGCTCAATTCCAATATGACGGAATGGGGAATACAATAATGATTGATAATATACCGGGAACTACTATTGGAAATGATTATTACATTGATACAACATCTACAACTGTTTCAGGAGCTGGTGTTGCCGATCTTTCGGGAAATGATATGACTTCTAATTCAACTTTTCAAATGCCAATCAATAATAGTTTTGACACGCAAGGAATGCTTGGTCCAATGATGGGCGGCGATATGATGGGACCAGATATGGGAATGATGGGCATGATGGGCGCGGGAGTTTTTCCAATGAATGGAATGGCGGGACAGACTACAATTTATTTTGTTGATGTGCCGACGACAAAAGCGATTCCAAACACAGGAACATTAGTGCTGACTTTTCCGGTTGGCTTTGATGTGAGCGGGGCAAAAAAGGATCCTTACTCTCCTATTAATAATGATGTCAATGAATGGAATTCTGGAACAATCGCGTTTGGGAGCGCTGCTGAAACGAGCGGCGGAGCGGATAACGACGGCGTGACTGTTAATTCTACAACCAGAACAATCACAATTACATTCGCAGTTTCGGGAGATGCGGTTCCAACGGCTGATTTCCTGCATTTAGATCTTGCTGGAATTGTGAATTCATCTATTCCGCGCGGGTTTGAAACTTCTGGATACACAGTTGATATGAAGACGATGGACGCGAGCGGAAATTTATTAGAAACAATTAACGCAATGCCTTTCTTTATCAACGCGGGCGGAGATTCTTCTTTATCGGGAAATATTACTGGAATTGAGGGAGGCGATGTTGACGGAACAGGCGACACTGTGATGGTATTTCTTGGTTCGCCAATGACAGGTCCAATGGAAGCGACAGCCACAATCGTTGACGCGGGAACAGGATCTTATTCTTTTTCAGGATTAACCACTGGCCAGTATATGATTTTTACAGATCCGACAATTACGCTTGATAACAATGATTATGAGGGAATGCCAATGCCTCAACCAATTACAATTACTTCTGGAGCTAACACAAAACATATTGCTTTAACCAAAGCTGGCACGGGCGATGTTGCCACGATTACCGTAAATATAACCGGCGAATTTGGAACTGACGACATTGATATTTTTGCGGGCAGTCCGACGGGATTTAAAGTTAAAACTATTAACAGCGCTGGAACTAATCCAAATCCAATAACTCTTTATCTTACTGATGGAGACTGGATGATAGGAATGGGACCTGCTATGCCGAAAGGTCCAATGGCTGGTCCTCCGCCAATGCCAGATTGGATGCCTCCAATGCCGACAAATATAGTAGTAAGCGGAGACGGAGCTACTATTCTTGAAAAGAGCAATAGCGCAAGTATTACTGGCGGAAACACCGCTGATGGAACAATAACTTTTGCTATTTCAACAGCGGATATGATGAATATTATCGGGTATGTGACTGACGGCGTAGCCACTGACGCATATCCTAACGGAACTCCGATTGCTGACGCCGAAGCGTTTGCGTATCAGCCGATGGGAATGGGAATGGGATCTCATTCTAAAACTGACACAGATGGAAAGTTTACTTTGAAAGTCGCCAGCGCTGGAACATATTCAGTCGGCGTATTTAAACCAGGACTGCCAGGCGTGCCTGACAGAACCGTAAAAGTTAGCGCTAACGCCGGCGCTGTTGACGGCAACGACACCGCTGATATTACAGTTGACAGCGTTTCAATCACAACCGCGAATAAATTCATCTTTAAAATTCAAAAACCAGACTGGACTATTTCAGGAAAAGTGACGAATGGGACAAATCCTGTTTCTTACGCTCCTGTTTGGGCGTATCAGCCAAATGGAATGGGGCACGCCGACACAATGACGGACGCTTCTGGAAATTATATTCTCTATGTCGCTAATGGAAATTGGACTGTCCAATCCTACATTCCCGGTTATGGAGATTCAGAATTGCAGACAGTTGTTGTCAATGGCGCGTCAATGACGCAAAATTTGGCGCCTGATTCTTCCGTCACTTATTATACTATTTCAGGAGAAGTAAGTCTCAATAATTCCGCGCAAACATATATGCCGATCAGAGCGGTTAAGTATGATAATAATGGAAATTACACCGGGCAGGAATATGGCGGACAAACGGATGCGTCTGGAGATTATTCAATCTCTGTTCCTCCTGGAAAATACAGAGTTGATATTTGGACGCCGGAATTTGGCGAAGTAGAATTAACGGTGACAGATGAAGTGGCAAACAGTCCCGCTAATGTTCTGGTTGTGAACGCTAATAAAACTGGGAAAAATATTATAATTTCAGAAGATAATCTAAAACCAGTAGCGATTAAATTTACGAACGGAACAGCTACTCAAACAGGAATTGTAAATGTTGACGGACTTAGCTGTTCTGGAAATATCTGCAATCCAACTGGTTTTCATAAGACAATAAAATTATCCGCGCTAAACGCTGATTCCAGTGTCAAACTTCCAGTCGGCGATTATCTGTTTTTCTTAGATGTTCAAGGCGCAGGATTCTTTATTCCAGACGAAGCGGACGCTGTTGGAAATACAAAACATTGTATTACCGTGGTCGGTGGTACGCCTGCTACTTGGGTTGAAGGCGTGGTAAGTCTAACAGACAACACAGTAGAATTTGACTTGCCAGCAACGACAGGAGGAAGTCAGGAAATATTTACGATCAGCGGAACTATTACGGACAGCGCTGACAGCAGCAATATTGACGGCGCGTGGGTCTGGATGGGAAATCCAACAACAGGCGTTCACACTGGCGCGACAACAAATAGCAGCGGAGTTTATAGCATTACCGTCAAAGAGGGAACATATAAGATGGGTGTGGAAGTTCCTGAATATATGCCGCAACAGCCGACCGAAATTATAGTTGCTACTGATGTGACAGAACAAGATTATTCTTTAACATCTGCGAGCCAATTTATAACAGGCGTGATTTACGCTGACGCTGACGATGACGATACTTATGACAGTAATGAGGAAATTGCTGATGGCTGGGTCTGGGTTGAAGAAACAACAACGAAACAAATCGCGGGCGCTCCCGCAGATGTTGACGGAGTGTTCTCAATTGGCGTTGTTAATGGAACATACATTTTAAGAGGCGTGGCAGAAGGTTATCAAGAAACAAAATTCGGCGCTCCGATAACAGTTGGCGGAGCAGGGTCAACTGGAAACAATATCAATTTAACAGTTGATTCAAATTGGAGTTCTAAACTTAAATCAAGACCAATGACCCCCGCGTCTGGCGGAACAATAGATGACAGCTTAAGCGCGGGAACAGGAATTAAAGTTGTCGCTCCGCCTAACGCGCTTGGAAGCGGAACATCTGCTGGAAACATTAACACAAAAGAAATAAGCAGTGTTTCCAAAACAAGTTCAGCTGATCCTTTCGGAGGAAAAGGAAAAGAAATCACAGCGCAGGACAATTCAGGACAAGCAATCACAACTTTAAACAGCGACATAGAAATAGAATTAAATTATTATAAAGGAGATGTTACAGACGCGGGAACAACGGATCTTGGCAAATTAAAATTGATGACAAATTCATATTGGGACGCGTCAATTGGGGATTGGGTGCCAATGTCCACAACGAAAAAAGCGTTCACAAAAGCGGTTGGCGCGGCAGATGACGCAGAGTGGGTAATGCAACCGAATTTTGATACCTTTGTTAACGAGTTAATTACTGACACGGACGCTTACGGCGATTACAAAATTACGCTTCAATCAACTGTAGGACATCTTACCATTTTTGGAGCAACGACGCCGTCTGATTTAATCGCGCCATCCGCGCCTTCTAATTTATCCCAGACTTCAGGCAACGGAACTTCTGTAGTGTTAGATTGGGACAATAATTCAGAAATAGATCTGTTAGAATATGAAATTTATCGTTCTGATTCATCTGGCGTTACTGCCATTGACGCCAATCAAAAAAATACTTCTCAAGTAACCGCCTCAACATTTACCGATTCAACAACAATGGCTGTCTGGACATCTTACTATTACACCGTAACCGCAGTTGATGATAGCGGCAACGAGTCTGGAGTAGCGACTGAAATTCAGGTTTGTTCAAACAGCACTGTTTCTAACGGGACAGTAGACACGGCTTGTTCTATTACTTGCGATAGTGGCTATAATCAAAGCGGCAATAGTTGTGTTGCTCAGGGCGGCGGCGGTTCAGCTGGTGGTTCTACGCCAACTTCTACTATTGGCCAGGCAGTTGCCACTCCTTCTGCGGGGGGAACAATAAGCAGAACTAATTCTGACGGCAGCAGCGCGAAAGTTGTTTTCCCAGTTGATGCCTTATCTGAGAATGCAACAATAACTGTTTCGCCGAAAACTAAAACTTCAATTATCGCTTCTCGTCCAGTCTCGTCTGGTAAAAGCGTCGTAGGAAATTATGTTTATCAGCTTACCGCGGTTTCGGGAATTGCCGCAGTCAGTTCATTTCAGAAAGCGGTCAGATTAACATTTACTTATACCAACCAGCAGGCGGAAGGTTTCGGCGAGGAAAATTTCAGAATTCATTATTGGAATGAAACTTCTAAGCAATGGGTTGCTCTTGAAGA
This sequence comes from bacterium, assembly GCA_030638825.1. GTDB lineage: Bacteria > Patescibacteriota > Minisyncoccia > JAHIHE01 > JAGLIN01 > JAGLIN01. The sequence continues at coordinate 24,723 of DAOWDU010000056.1, forward strand.
TAATGTAGTTGATACGGTTAATAATACTGTGACAGCGACTGTTGATCACTTCACTTATTTTACGATTTTAGGAACGCAGACTGAGGGCGGAGAAACCACTGGCGGAGAAACCACTTCCGATATCATAGACGGCGACATTATCCAGTGCCAAAATTCTTCTAATCCTTTCGCAGTCTACATTGTCAAAATAGTCGGCGACACCAAATACATCCGTCACATTGTTTCTCTTGAAATCTTCAATTATTATGGACATCTTCAATGGGAAAATTTAGAGCAGGTTAATTCTTTAGACGAGTATTCTTTATCAGGCTGGGCAAGAGTGAACACCGGACCAAACGGAACTCCCGGACCAACTGATAAGGTCTACGAAATCAACGGCGATCAATCCAAGCACTGGATCAATATGACCGCCGAAGATTTCTTAACTCACGGCGGATCAGAGCCAGCAATCTACAGTGTTAATCAGGGAGAGTTAAATCTCTATACAACTGGGGCTGATGTGATGAGCCTATAAAGTTTTACAAGATTAGAAAAAAACGGCGTTTTAATAACGCCGTTTTTTGAATTTTTTACTTATCAATTATAGTGCTTAAACCCTGGTCGTTTTTATTGATTATAATAATTTGAAAAGCGCGTCTTGATTTATTAAGCAAGGAATGATAGAGTAAAAATAGATTTGAAAAATTAAATTAAATAATGAATAAAGAACAAGCGAAAGAAAAAATTAAAAAGCTGGTGGAAAGATATAAAAAATTATCGGAAGTTGAGAAGAAAAGATATAATGAACAGCAGACAAAGGATCATTTTATCCGTCCTTTATTTGAAGCGTTGGGTTGGAATTTTGAGGAGGATGTTTGGCCAGAAACAGATGTCTCTGGCAAGAGAGTGGATTATGCTTTTAAGACCGATGGGATTACAAAATTTTTTATAGAAGCGAAAAAGATAGCTGTCAATTTAGACGAGGAAAAATGGGCGAAGCAGGCGATTGATTATTCTTGGCATAAATCTGTGCCTTGGGTTATTTTAACTGACTTTGAAGCGATTAAAATTTTTAATACCGAGTGGGACACTCCAGATATTCAGAGCTGTCAGTTTATTGAAATACCATGGACTGAATATTTAACAAGCGAAAAGTTGTGGTGGTTGTCTAAAGAATCTTTTCAAAAAGGAATTTTAGAACAAGAAGCGGACAAATTAAACCGTCGTCCTAAAAAAATTATTGATGAACAATTGGCGAAGGATCTAATTAGATGGCGAGATTTATTACGCAAAGATTTAGAAGGATATAATCTAAAAATTGACAAGCAAAAAATCGCTGAATATGTTCAGAAAATTTTAGACAGGTTGATTTTTATCAGGACGCTTGAAGACAGAAAAATTGAAGATGTAATTTTACAGCCCCTGGCGAGAGAGTGGGAAGAAAAAGAGGGAGTTAAAGCAAATAAATTATTGTCCGCTTTGAATAAAACTTTTCGCAGAATTGACAAAACATATAATAGCGGACTATTTGCCGAAGGGGCTTGCGATTATTTGGGCGATAAAATAGATGGCGATGATAATACTTTTGTAGAGATTATCAATGAATTATACAAAACGAAAGACAAGGGAATCAGATATAACTTTGCCGACATCCCAGCGGATATCTTCGGCGGAATTTACGAACAGTATTTGGGTTATATTCAAAAAGAGGATTTGAAACAAAAGAAAACAAGCAAGAGAAAATCGCAGGGGATTTATTACACTCCTCGCTATATTGTTGATTATATCGTTCAAAATACTTTGGGCGAGGTTCTGAAAAATAAAACACCAAATGAAATCAGAAATCTTAAAATTCTAGATCCCGCTTGCGGTTCTGGTTCTTTTCTAATTACCGCTTATCAATCCTTAATTGATTATTGGCAAAAACAGGATAGAAAACGATTTAAACAGGAAAGCGATAAATTAAGAAAAATAGAGCAGGCGTTTAAAAAGCGAAATGGCAATTTAATTTCTTCGCAGGAGAAAATGAGGATTTTGTTGAATAATATTTATGGCGTTGATTTGGACAAGGAAGCGGTTGAACTGGCAAAACTGAATTTGCTTATGAAAATGGTTGGCAGCAAAATCAAACTGCCGAAATTGGGCAGTAATATTCAAGAGGGCAATTCTTTAATTTCGGGGAGCGAGAAGGAATTGAAGAAGTATTTTGGGAGGGGATGGAAAAATAAGAAGGCGTTTGAGTGGAAGGGGAAGTTTGATGTAGTGATTGGGAACCCGCCGTATATACAATCAAGAAATTTAAATGATGAAGAAAGATATTTTTATTGGAATAAATATTTAACGGATACTAATCATTCTGATATCTATTCTTTTTTCATTGAAAGATCAATTGATTTACTAAACGAAAAAGGAGTTTTGGGATTCATAGTGCCAAGCACATGGCTACAACTTCCAAGTTTTAAATCTCTTAGAAAAAAGATTTTTAACGAGTGTAGGGTTTTAAATATATTGTTTTTTGCTGAAAATGTAAAAATATTTAATGATGCTCAAGTTTTAAATATAGTATTGATTTTACAAAAAGAATCAGATGAAAAATTTATTCAAAGTCATTCTATAAATATAATAAAAGGAACAATTGATCAAAAAAATGTTTTATACGGTAAAATAAAACAAAAAGATATTAAAGCCGAAGAAGGATTTAATATCTTTACTAATCCTGTGCTTAGAAAAATATTAGATAAGATATTAAAATGTTCCGTTGATTTAATTTCTGTAAGCAAGATTGTTGGAGGTTTAAGAACGGGAGATGATAATAAGTTTTTGAAAGGCAAATTTGATAATAAAGATGATAAAAAATTATTAAGAGGAAGAAATGTGGGACGCTATTATCTAAAATGGAATAATGAATATGTTTGGTATAAACCAGAATTAATGAAAGTAAAACAGGCGGCAGCGCCAAAAGAGGCGAAAATTTTTGAGAACAAAGAAAAGTTGTTGATTAGAATGATAACTGGCGACGCAATTGTGGCAACTTATGATAATAAGGGATATTATTTTTTGCAGGATAATCTTATTTTGCCTAAAGATAAATATGATGTTAAATATTTATTGTCAATTCTAAATTCAAAATTATCTAGATTTATAATCAAAAGCACGATGTCTAATATTGCCGTAACACAGTCATTGTTAAAAGTTTTCCCGATTTACAAAATAGATTTCTCTGACAAAAAAGAAAAAGCCAAGCATGACAAATTAGTAAAGTTGGCTGATGAGATGTTGAAACTAAATAAAGAGCTGCAAAAATTTGATCCGATGTTGGATGAGGTGGAGTATAAAGAGATAAAAGAAAAGATTGAAAAGACGGATAGGGAGATTGATGGGAGGGTTTTTGAGTTGTATGGGTTGGGGGAAGAGGAGATTGGGATAATTGAGAAAAATTAAAACATAAATAAGAATATGACAATGTCTACAATAATTGGTGCTTTATATAATTGGCAAACATTAGCTGGCTCAGCTATTGGGATTATTTTACCTATTACATTTTGGTATGCAAAAGAATTGTATGAAGCGAAAAAAGAACATGAAAAAAATTTGATTTATTTAGAAAAGTATCTTGTTAATGCTGTAAATAGTATTTATGACACAAGATGCACTATTGAAAAATTTCTAAATAATCAATTTCAAAAGTTAAAAGAAAGTGTTGAAGCAAGAGGCGATAATTGCTATTCAGTAGATTACACATTTTTTCCTTTTATTGGAACAGAGTTTATTGATCATAAGATTTTATCAATAAATACCAAAAGTGGATATTTGGATAATAAAATGGCATTAGTATTAAGAAATTTAAAAGATTTTACTGTAAGCATAGATGATTCACGAAGACAATTTACTCATACTGTTGATACGAATAAGATGATGGCTTTACAAAAACTTAATCTGCCTTCTGTGCAGAACGGTATGTATAAAAAGAATTTGAAAGAATTTGAGGAAATGATTAGAGAAACAATATTAGATAAAAATACTAAAACTGTAATTTATACGCTTGTATCATCAAATATTGTATTATTAGAATTTAGTAAAATGGGAACAATAAAATGGAGAAGGAAATTTGCGAGAGTTTCTTTTAGATATTTCAAAAATAAGAAAGAGTTAAATAAATTCAAAGAAAGTGCTACGGATAGAATAGGCAGATATTTTAAAGAAAAAATAGATAAACAAATAGAAAATTTAGAAAAAGATTATAAAAAATAATAAATTACAAAATCAAATTCTAAAAACCAAAATAAAAAAACACGCGTGTCGTAGGGGCGGGTCGCGACCCGCCCCTACGACGGGATAAAACGGAAATTATTACATTGCGACCCGCCCCTACGACAGCGGGATGAATTTCAAATTAAAATGAATAATAAAAACAAAAAATGCCAAACAAAAATTACAATCCCAAAATTCATCATCAATCAATGCGATTGAAAGATTATGATTATTCGCAAGACGGATATTATTTTGTGACAATTTGTGTGAAAAATAAAACCGAATATTTTGGTGAAATAATCAACGGGAAAATGATTTTGAATGAATATGGAGAAATTGCGAAAAAACAATGGTTATGGCTGACAGAACAATATAATTATGTAAAATTAGACGAATGGATTATCATGTTAAATCATCTGCACGGAATATTGATTATTGAAAATGGCATTAAAAATATTGGAACAGATCGCGTTGTCGTAGGGGCAGGTCGCGACCTGCCCCTACGACCGCAAACGCAAAAAATCAAACCATTGTCTGAATTAATCGGCGCATTTAAAACTACATCATCAAATTTAATTCATCAGAACAGTTTATCCGAATTTCAATGGCAACGAAATTATTACGATCGCATTATCCGCAATGAAAAAGAATTAGATAAAATCAGAAAATACATTTTTGAGAATCCGTTAAAATGGGAATTAGACAGAAATAATCCAGAGAATTTATTTATGTAAATTTTATTATCGGTAGTTTAGTCTCTACAGGAAAACATAAACAAATTCATAAGAATAGAAATGAAAGAGGAAAAATATAATATTTGAATTTAAAAACATAATCGCCTTTAACGGCGATTTTTGTTATGACAAATTAGGGGATTCTTCACGAAAAATTTAGCATTTTATAAGGAATAAAAAAGAAAAAGCGTTTTCCTTTCTTCAATTTTCCAAGTTTATCTTTTTTAAAAATCCCCCAGTCCCCTTTGCGAAAGGGGGAGACGAAAAAGATAAATTTAGAAAAACTCTTGAATAACTTATAACAAGTTTGAGAGTTTAAAAACAAAAGGCTCCACACAGAGTATGGAGCCAGCGAGTGTTCCTTGAAATAAAACACTAACAATCTTTAATCGGGATTTCAATGCCAGTGGTTTTGATCTCGTGGATTAGAGAATTATATTTATCATTAAAATCCCGCGGACAGAAACCGATTGGTTCAATGGAATATTTCATATCAAAAATTTCTCGCTTTGACCATAAATATTCCAATGCCTTCCAACTATTTTGAAATTTGGGAGAAACGACACAAATATCAACATCACTCCACTTATGTTGCTTGCCTTTGGCGTAAGATCCAAAAAGAATTACCTTTTTAATTGGCAATTTGTCGGCTCTTAAAATCTCAACAAACTCATCTATTTTGTTTATTACTCCTTTTGGTATTCTTTTTTTAGACATAAATATAATTCTTTAGAGATGTTAAAATATTCTTCAATATAAGATTTATCGCATTGTTTATAAAACGCGAATTTTATATCATCATAACGCTCAGCCATATTAAATTTAGAAATAATCCTCAAGTTTTCTATTTGTTCATCTGTTAATTTCGCTTCCGCTAAAATCGCTAATTTTTTAAGATCATGAATATAAGGAACTGGCTTCTCAGTTTGCTTGACTACTAATCCTTTCAATGATTTCTCCAAAGTCAAATGACAAAAGAAAAGACAAGCATCGTAGCGTTTCAATTTCAACAACCCTTGAGCAGTCTCCCAATTTCTATCAGCCGATGTTTTCCAATAAGCGATTTGTTTTTCTAAATTACTCATAATCTAATTATACTTTTATAAAAACCTAATGTCAATTCTTCCAAGTTTATCTTTTCAAAAGGTAAATTTAGAAAAGCTCTTAAATAAAAATTTGAGAGTTTAAACGCACATTGAAAAATTGAATAAATAAATTCTTTGGTGGCGAAATGGTTATTACTAAATATTTATCAGTAATAGCTAATTTGCCGCTAAGGAATAATCCTTGGCGAGTAAAATTTGGCCCATTTTAATATAATGGGCGAGGTGAAGAAAATGAACAATAAAAAATTTTTAGACATGTTAGACGTGTCAAAAAAAACAACCCTCACTCGTGAGGGAAAGTTAGAATATGTTTACGAAAGATACGGGACTCCTCATCACTCTTTCCGTATCATGGAGTGGTCAGAGGAAATCGCCGCAGAGGAAATTACTTCTGATCTAAAGAGAGAAGGATTAGAGGGAATTCTTGGAGATTTCATTTATTTGGAATCACAGAACCTCAGCGCGTTCGCTTTGCCAGAGAATGTTGTCATCCGTCTTTCCGACGATGACTGCGGCATCGTGACCAGAGGAGATTCCTTGATGATATTCTATCTTCTTCTCAAGGCTAAGTGGGTCTTCGGAGAAGGAAGAGGAGGGATCTTTGAAACTTCTGACGGGCAAAAGTTTCTGGTTGGGGGATCAAAGGGGGACCCCTATACTACGAGTAGTATGTCCTTTTCTCCTCTTTCTGACGAGGAGGTTGATGATTACATCAACCGAAAGGAAGAAGAAAAAAGAGCCGAAAAAGCTGCTTTGGAAGAAGCTCAGAAAATCAGGGAAGAGGAAAGGGAGAAAGAGTATCTCCAGTATCGTTCTTCCATCCGTGGTCTCACGGAGGCCTTAGGGCTCAGTATCCTCGAGCGGAAGAATATTGCCACAAGCATGCCTCCCGCCTATATGGTTTGTAAGAATGTGGAGGATTTCTCAAACGACGAGTATCAAATGTCGTTTGAGCTTGTGGCTTCCTTCTGTTCACCAGAAGGTCCTTATGCCTTCCTCCGGAGTATTGTCAAATATGTCCGCCAGACAAACGACGGGCAGATTAGTAGGAAGGCTTGGGACAGTCTCAACCTTGACGATGCCTTGAATTTCGCTCATAAGGAGCGAGAAAGGTATGAGGAAAAAATGGATCGTTAGTAACGATTCCAAAAATTAACATTTTTTAGGAGCGGGAAAACAATGGCAAAAGAGAAACAATTTGTAAGAAAAGTTTCTTGATTATCTCGTCTCTCGCTCCTCCACTTTTCCAAGTTTATAAATTAATTTTATAAATTTAGAAAAATCCCTGAATAAAAAATTCGGAGATATAAATCAGAATCTTCTTTCAAAACCAGGCAGGCAGTTTTTTGCTAAAGCTCTAAATTTTTAAAATTAAGAACTTCAGCAAATCTCTCTCCAAACTGCTTGCCTGATTTTGGAAGAGAATTAATTAACTCTGTCTTATTTATTAAAATAGTTTAGTGGTATAAATATTTCATCAATAAAAAATAGCCGCTAACTTAAGCGGTTATTTTAGACCAGGGTGGCACAGTGGAGGATATTAGAACTGTGTTTAAAAATTCTGGAAAGTTTATTTATATACCGGATTTGAGATAGGGGTTGTACTTCCTATTGTTACTCACTATATATATTGTTTATACTTTAATTATAAGGATTTTTTGAGAAAGACCAAGTTTTTTTCAGCCTTTAACTTATCTATTTTTTAGACACATAGTAATGTAATACATTATTAATAATACTATTATTATTATCACTATTTTTGGCAATGATAAAAAAATAAAAAAATGAGTAGGACATTATTTTTTCGTTGTTTTTATTTTCATTTTATAAAACATAGCCCTTTGCATCTTCAGTTAAACCAAATCCCGAACCTAACTCACTTGTATTTATATCACAGCCCCCCATAGAGATATCTGTAACTTCGCTTAAATATTCAATATAGGTGAACCTGCCGATTTTTTCAAAGATGAATTTATGCGAAGAATAAGATTTCAAAGAAACAAAAACTTTCTCTTTATTCGCCGTGATTATCCATCGCGGATTTATTTTCCCGAACTTATTCACGGTTAAACCTTGAAAAGTGTATGTCTTGTCTTTTGTATTGTCATAAAATTTTAATTCAGAACTTATCTTATGATTAAGCATTGATATTTCTATTCTTGGTTCAAAATAAGTCAAGATTGAACCGTTTGAGAATACGATTCTTCCCCAATACCAAGGAATAAAAGGACCAATTACAATAACTTTTTGAACATAGCATTTCCCCGCGAATTCTTTCCCATTCAATGTTCCCGTAAAATCAAAATACAAATTTATTAAGGCAAAGCCAGCAAATGATTTAAAATGACTGCCGAACTCAAACGAATTTGAATTATTTTTTGGCTTTGTTATTTTAAAATCAGCAATTTCTTTATTTTCTTTAGACAAGTTAAAAAAATAATTAGGAAACTTACCGCTGTAATTTATTCCATCTTGTCTATTAGACGCTAAAATATTATTTGTTTCTATTGAGATTGAACTTTCTCCGTCTAATATTAAATCTTTTTTATCATTGTAGGACCATGCTGTCATATATCCTTTTCTTTTTCCTTTCTCTTTTTCGCCTTTTATTTTTTTCTTATTAATTTTCATCGGCTCAGAGCTGTCTCCGAACATTGCAAGAAGTTGTCTTTTGTCTTTAGACTCTGTTGATACAAATTTCATAAACCAATATTCTTTTCCCGCGGGAGGCAGATCTTCAAAACAAAAAAACATTGGGTCAATTTCACGCGCGGAATTTTTTGTTTTTTTAAGTTCTATTAAAGAATTATATCTTGAACTAATCCGTTTGATCTTTTCTTTCAGTTTTTTTGTTTCAATACTAGACAATGTCTCAATATCTTGATTGAGGGTGTTAAATACATCGTCTGTTATTTTTTTTATTTTCATAATTTATCGCATTAATTTTTGCTTAAGATGCAGATCTTTTTTCAATCAACCCGTCCTTAATCCAAATAACCCTATCAACATATTTTTGATCATCCGGTTCGTGCGTTACCATAACAATTGTTTGCCCCAATTCTTTATTCAATTTTTGAAAAAGTTCTAAAATTTGCTTTGAAGAGCTAGTATCTAAATTCGCCATTGGCTCATCAGCAAACAAAATCTTTGGATTGTTAATCAGCGCTCTCGCAATCGCCACTCTCTGTTGTTCACCGCCGGATAGTTCACAGGGGCGATGATCAGCCCGTTCTTTTAACCCAACCTTATCAAGCATCTCAATCGCTCTTTCTTTATAACTCCGCTGTGAGCCATTCAAAGCAAATGCTGGCAATAAAACATTTTCCACCGCTGTCAATTCAAGAATTAGGGCATATTCCTGAAAAACATAACCCAAACGCTGAAGTCGAAATAAAGTTTTTTCATGATCTTTTAATTTTGAGACCTCAATATCATTGATTAATAGCGCGCCCTCCGTAGGAGTATCTAAGAGTCCCAGTTGGTGAAGCAGGGTTGATTTTCCACTGCCGCTCTTACCCATGATTGCCCCATATTCAGCTTCTTTAATATCAAAAGTAACACCTTTTAAAGCGTGCGTTGGCACTCTGCCCGGATAAGTTTTTTTTAAATTTTTTACTTCGATATCAATACTCATATTTTTATTTATGCCCCCCAAATAGCTTTTAAGATATTTTCTTTGGCCGCGCGCCATGCTGGAATAAGACCTGCTATAAAAGCGGCAAGCAAAAGTCCAAAGACGCCTTGAAGAACCTGAAATCCTTTTATAGTTAAAGTAATATCGCCAACAGGAAACGATAGGGGGTGATTTATAAAATACGGTTCAACAAAATAAAAAATTATAATCAAGCCAAGTATAATACCAAAAATTGCGTAAAAAAGCGCCTGCAGAATGTATGAAATAATGATGGTATTCTCTTTAATGCCGATTGCTTTTAAAATTCCAATTTGGCGTCTTTTATTAATTGCGTTGACATAGATTAAAATAAAAATTGTAACAGCGGCGACAGATAAACCGATAAGGCTGATTATTGCCGATATTAAGTCAAAACTTTTTGTGAGATCACCAGCTACGCTGGTATATTCTGTCCATTTTCTAACTTTTAAATTAGGCGCCATTTCTTTGATTTTTTCAATGTACCAATCTTCATTGCCGGTTTTATCAATTTTAACTAGGATTTGTGAAGCTCTGTCATCGGGGATTTGCAAAATTGTTTTTGCTTCTTTTGCGGTAATGTATGCTATATTATCGATAAGAGCGAAGCGAACTTTAGAAATACCTTGAACGGTATATTTTCTTGCTGTCCCATTGCCAAAATTAAGTTTTACTTTTTCACCAACCTTTACGCCGCCAAGACTTCTAAATTCTTCCATTGCTCCGTAATCGCCAGCAATATCAGATCCTAAAATGATATCACCGCTTCCTCGTCCTTCTAAATAACGACCTGCGATAATATGATTTGAAATTCCAGTTACCAGTGGTTCTTTTTCTGGATCAACGCCAATAATCTCCCAAGTGCCATATTTGAATTCCCCGTCTTTATTTTTGTCGTAGGTGAGAGTGGCAACCATTTTATAATGCGCGACAGTCGCAACTACGCCTGGCAAACTTTCAATTTGTTGCCGTAATTCTTTTGTATGTACAATATACTTATTTCTTGTCGGTTCCTCTTGAGGGTCAATAACAATATGAGCCACCGAATTATTAATAATCTGTTTATTGATGGTAGTGGTAATGCCATTTAAAATAGAAGCAACAAAAACCAAATTAACAAAAGCCAAGGAAAGAATAAAAATCATTAAAGCAATTGTACTTTTGTGTCCGTTTATAATTGATTTATATCCCAAAAATAAAGCAAGTTTTAAATCTTTTATCATACAAATTTTTCCAATAGTCAATTATTTAACAGCCCTTCACTCCTGTTTTTTTTATTGCTTTTTTTATAAATTATTTTAGATTAGATTCAATAATGGTTTCTATCTGCTTTTTAGTTTTGATAATTTGAGGCGACATTCTTCTAAAAAAATAGATGTGTTTTTCTTTTTGTAAAAACAGAGGCGCAAAATGCAAAGCCAAATGAATTAAAAACATAAAAAATGCTATAAAAAGCAAAAAGGGCAAAGTTTGATAAATATTAGTCACTATTAAACTAATCATAAAAAATAAATGCATGGCTGTTAAAATACTAAAAGAAAGAATATCAAAACGCCATTGAATAATATTCTTGGATCTTAACACTTTATAAGCCATAATATTAATCATCTCTACAACAAGGATAATTAAAATAATCATTTTCCAAAACTGCACTTGAGGATTATACAAAATTGAAAAATCCTCTCTGGAATACAAATTCAAAAGGTGAGACCAATCTCCTAAATAATTAATTTGGAAAGGCATAATCGCCAAAGTTAGAAAAAGCATTAATCCAAAAAATAAAAGGACATAAGCAATTAGAGGACTTAGGCATTGAAGTATTTTAGTTAAAAATCTTTTAGGACTAAGCGTGCGAATGAAACGAATAATAAACGAAAAAATAAAAACAATAGCTATCCAACCAAATAAATTTTCAAAAGGAACGCCATACCACTCCTGATCAAGAGGGATTTTCCAATTCCAAAAATGTAATCTAATAGCCACTGTATCCATAGACAAGTCCAAAATTAAAGCGGTAAAAGCATCAAAAATAGGTTTGATTGTCCAAGAAATTCTATATTGGTCCGATAAAAGCATGGCGCTGTAAATAATTACTGCCCAACCCATACCAATTACCATAGGCACATCAAAGATTTTTAATAAAAATTGCTCGCTGTAATAATAGGAATGAGAAAAATAAATATTAACTATTTCTAAAAGTAAACCAAAAGCAAAGGCAGCTAATAATTCAAAAACAGTTTGCCTGTTTTTTTGATAAGCAGCTCTTGAAAAAATAAGCAGAAAGGATGTTATAACTAAGATTTCAAAAGCGAGGTAAAAATTTAATTCCATTGTTTTCTAATTATTTTAATTTCTTTTTAAAACAACATCGCAATAATTTGATTTGATACTTTTTCCGAATCAACCTTTTTATTTAAAAATGAATATTCTAAAAGCAGTCCGTCCATCATGCCAGTCAGCAAAGAAGTGGCTAATTTGCTGTCTACTTTATGTGTTAATTTTTTGTTTGCAATCATTTCCTTGATCAGTGGTTGGATTAAATCAGCGGTTTGTTCCCTTAGTTGGATAATATATTTTTTTATCTGGGAATCGCCTGGTGATAATTTAAACATCAACGCCTTAATAAGATTCTTTTCTTTAAAACCAAAATCCAGATAATTTTTGATAAGTTTGCGCAGTTTCTTGTCAGTTGTTTTTTCATTAAGCGCCTCAGTGATAGACAAGGTTAAATTATCAAAGACCTCGTCAAGCACTTTTATATAAATTTCCACTTTGCCAGCAAAATGATAGTAAAGAGCAGCTTTGGTAATATTGAGTTTCTTGGCAATATCATTCATTGAGACCCCTAAATAGCTATATTCCGAAAAAAGCCTGCGAGCGGTTTCAATAATATGTTTTTTGGTGTCTTGAATAATATCTTCCTCTTGTTTTTCAACTGTTGTCATAATTTTAAATTATTTTTAATTCACTTACCGAGCGGTAAGCTACTGTGGACAAGTATATCTCAAACAAAAAGTTTGTCAACCTTTCTCTTGTGGTTAAAATTATCTTGTAGTTCCAATCTATAATTTGAGTATAAAAATAACCGTTAATATAAACGGTTATTTCAGCTGGGTCTAATAGTGGACGCGTTCAGAACTTTGGAGTGAGGTAGGATTAGGAAAGAATTGGTGGAAATTGATACTTGGAAGCGGAATGTAGGTTGTGCGCATTGACAAACTATTTGACTGTGCTATAGTCAATTATCTTAATCAGTAGACCTGCCTATTTCTTTTTCAGTTAAACATCTGACCTTGAGATTTACGGGTCAGAATTTTTTTATTATTATATGACACAAACAACATTTGATGGACTTGGTATCGCGCCTAAAATTTTGGAAATTTTAGATCGCCTGCGCTTTACAGTTCCTACTCCAATTCAATTTCAATCAATTCCAACCGCTCTTAGCGGAAAGGACATTATGGGCATTGCTCAAACTGGTACTGGCAAAACCTTGGCTTTTGGCGTACCGATGATTCAAAGATTGGCAACATCCGGCGGCACCGGACTTATTATTCTTCCAACGAGAGAGCTGGCTTTACAAGTAGATGAAACGATTAACAAAATTAGCAAAGGTTTAAATATTAAAACAGTGGTTTTGATTGGAGGACAAAATATGAATCGCCAAATTGGTCTCTTGCGTAGAAAACCTGATATAATAATTGTCACGCCAGGAAGACTTGTTGATCATCTTAAGAGAAAAACAATAAATTTATCTAAAACTTCAGTCTTGGTTCTTGATGAAGCGGATCGGATGCTGGATATGGGTTTTGCGCCGCAAATAAAAAAGATATTGTTAAGTGTGCCGAAAGAAAGACAAACGATGTTATTTTCTGCGACTATGCCGTCCAACATTATCCAAATCGCCAAAACATATATGAGACTTCCCGTGCGAGTTGAAGTAGCGCCTTCTGGATCTGCCGCGGCCAATGTTACGCATGAAATATTCATTGTGAGAAGAGAATCAAAACTGGCTTTGCTGGAAACCGTTCTCAAAGAATATAACGGAAGCACGCTCATCTTTTCCAGAACAAAATTCGGCGCGAAAAAGATCGCCCATGCTATCAGAAAAATGGGCTGGACAGCTTCTGAGATCCATTCTGACAGGAGTCTTCATCAGCGTCTTAGAGCACTCTCGGGGTTTAAGAAAGGCGCTTATCAATTTTTGGTTGCGACAGATATTGCCGCGAGAGGAATAGATGTGACCAATATTGAACTTATCATAAACTTTGATATGCCCGATAATGCTGAAGATTATGTTCATAGGATAGGAAGAACCGGACGAGCGGGGCACTCTGGACACGCGATTTCATTTGCGATGCCGAATCAAAAATATGATATAAAAATGATTGAACGCTTAATTAAAAAACAATTGCCAATTTCTAAACTCCCAGATTTACCAAAGGTTGATGAAAGTAAGAATAGGCGAAATTATTCCAGTCGTCTAAATGAAAGTTATAGAAAGTCTGGAAATCGTTCAGTAAATAAACGCAAGAAACGGTAATTGTTTTTCAAATAAAAATTTAGATAAAAAAGCAGGGCTTTCGCGCCTGCTTTTTCCGATTGGGGTGGCATAGTGGAGGATATTAGAACTGTGTTTAAAAATTCTGGAAAGTTTATTTATATACCGGATTTGAGATAAAGTTTATTTTACTTCCAATGCTACTCGCTACATATCTATTTTAAAAAATCAACCCGCAATCTTTTTTAAATGATAAAAGAAAATTTGAAATTGACATTTTTTTCACTTCCTGTTATTTTTAAATTAAGAATAACGAAGTTTCAAAACTATGTTCAAAAAATCAATTCCAATTATTTTTATGGGATTAAGCGTGATTGTTGCCGCGTTAGTTTTGGGGTGGGTTGTTTTCGTGAAACAAGAACCATCTGTTCCAGTTAAACCGCAAGTGAATAATAATAATCAGAATAATGAAGATGATGAAGTCATAAATAGTAATAATGATTCTGAAATTGATATTTCTAATTGGGAAAATGATAATGTTTTGGAAGTTAATACTTCCGATTGGAAAACTTATTGTAATGAAATATATGGATATGAAATGAAATATCCTCAAAATTGGGTTATTGAAACATATGATGGAAAATATGGAAAGGAGATTAAAAAACCGCAAGAGAAAGCAGATTGGGTACAATTAGCGCTTCATACAAAAGATAAAC
>DAOWDU010000025.1 GCA_030638825.1 bacterium
GGGACGCCTTCGGGTAGATTGCTTCGCAACATTATGCTCACCTTTGCTCAATTTGAAAGAGAGCTAACTTCTGAAAGGACAAGAGACAAAATGCTGGAACGAGCGAAAAAGGGATTGTATAACGGCGGTTATGCTCCGTTTGGATATAAAAGAGAAGACAAAAAATTGTTGATTAGTAAAAAAGATTCTGAAGTTGTCAGATTGATGTTTGGAACTTATATTGAAACGCAATCTCTTGATGAAGTTTACAGCTTGTTGAAAAAGAAAGAAATTAAAAACAGGAACGGGAAGCCTTTTTATAAAACAGCGATTGCTTTTCTTTTGCGCAATCCCGCTTACGCCGGCAAAGTCAAGCATAACAACAAAATCTATCAAGGCATTCATCAGCCGATAATCTCGGAAGAATTATTTGAGCTGGCTCAATCAACGCACCAAAAAAGAATAAGGAAGTTTAGGGTTTATAGGAATTTTCTTTTTGGCGGTTTGATTAATTACCAAGAATGCAATTCAAAAATGACCTCTTGTTTTACGAACAAGACAAAACAAGAAAAACTGAAAAGATATTTTTACTATCGCTGTACCGCCACAATGAAAAAGGGCTGGGAGTCTTGCTCAACCAAGCAAGTGAGCGCCGACAGAATAGAAAAATATATTTTGGAAAATTTAGAGCGAATTTCTATGGACAAAGATTATATTGAAAATCTTGTCTTCAAGCTGAATCACAGCTCAAATGCTCCCGCCCGCGTTGGATGCGAACCAACGGAACTATGCTCCAAATTTTCCAAATACTCGCCGGAAACAGTCCTTTCCGTGCTCCAATCTCTCCTCTCTAATCTCTCCCAGAAAAAAGGAATTGAAAGAAATCTTTTGGCAAAAAAATTCATTAAGAAAATAACCTATTCCAAAGAAAACATCAAAATAGCCCTTTATTATCCCGAAAATCTGAAAGGTTCTAAAAATAAAAAAACCTCCGCCTTGCTTTCGCAAGGCGGAGCGGAAAAATCAGAAAACGAAGAAAAAGATTATGTTTTAGATAACGAAAACAAATTCGTATCTAAAATGATGGCTCCGCGGGAGGGATTCGAACCCCCGACCAATTGGTTAACAGCCAACTGCTCTACCACTGAGCTACCGCGGAATGAATGCTGGCAGTAATTAACCAACTATAATAATATAATCTTAAAATTAAATTAAGTCAACTGTCATGTAAACATTTAAGCATACAAACATTTAAACAAGGCGAGCTACTTCTTTATTATGTGCTATGCATAACAATTTAGCAATTTAGCAATAAAACAATTCGTCTTAATAATCTTCCAGTCTTTTAGATTCCTTGTGTTTTCTTATTCTGTCTAACGCCTTTGCTTCTATCTGACGAATTCTTTCCCTCGTTACGCCAAACTCTTGACCAATTTCCTCTAAAGTATGCGTCACTCCGTCTTCAAGTCCAAAACGCATTTTTAGAATCTTTTGCTCTCGCGGAGAAAGTTCAATGAGAACTTCTTTCACATATTCTCTTAACAATTGCCGTCCAGCGTTTTGCGAAGGAAGAACTGTTTCCGTGTCTTCTATAAAATCGCGAAGAGTGCTATCGTCATCATCGTCTCCAATTGATGTTTCCAGCGAAACCGTGTCCTGTGAAATCTTCATAATATGACGGACTTTTTCAATTTCTATTCCCATCTCTGAAGCGATTTCTTCTGGCAACGGCTCGCGGCCAAGATCTTGCACAAGGCGTCTTGTGGTTTGTGAAAATTTATTTATGGTTTCCACCATATGAACAGGAATTCGGATAGTTCTTGATTGATCGGCGATTGCTCTTGTGATCGCTTGCCTAATCCACCAGGTCGCATAGGTTGAAAATTTATATCCCCTCCTATAATCAAATTTCTCCACTGCTCTAAATAATCCAATATTTCCTTCCTGAATTAAATCAAGCAAACTTAGATTAGCGCTTCTCCCGACATATTTTTTGGCGATACTAACAACAAGGCGAAGATTTGCTTCTGCCATCATTTGCTTTGCCGCAACTTCACCCTTTTCTTTTCTTTTGGCAAGTTGAACTTCTTCTTCCGCAGTAAGCAAGGCAACTCTTCCTATCTCACGAAGATACATCTGAACCGAATCGTTAAAAATATTTTCAAGAGATAAATCTTTCATTTCTTCCTTAACCTCGGCTTTGCTTTTTTTGCTTTCATCCTCTTTGTTTTCAACAACATCAATCACATCAACTGTAGTTTCTATTTTTATATTTTTCTGTTCAAGCTCGTCATATATCGTTTCTAGCTTCTCAATATCATCTTCAATGTCAGGAAAAATATGCAGAATTTCTTCCTCCGTCACAAATCCTTTTGACTTTCCACGGCTAAGCAACTCCTTAATTTGTTCATCAACAACTTCCTTTTTAACAGACAGCTTGACAGATTTTCGCGCTCCCTTTTTTAAAGCTTTCGCTTTCTTTATTTTTTTTACTTTTTTAATTGTTTTTTTCTTTTTCAAAACAACATCTTTTTTATTTTTCTTTATTTTACTTTTAGACTTTAAGATCATCTTCTTTTTATTTTTTGTTACTGTTTTTTTTACAATCTTTTTGCTTTTTATTCTTTTACTTTTTATTCTTTTTTTAGACGCAATAATTTTCTTTGCTTTATTCTTAGGCTTTTTACTTGCTGCTTCTTTTTTAGTTATTTTTTTTGTTTTCATTTTCATAAATAATAGTTTAATATTTTAAAACTTGTTACTGTGCTATGCATAGCAATTTAGCAATGGAACAATGTGACAATTTACTTTATTATACCACTCTTTATCTTATCAAACAAATTTTGATCAGATCTTTCAGCCAGCTTTTCTAAAAATCTTTCTGCATCTTCTGACGACATTAGAATCGGTTGCGATAACTTACTTTCAAGAGGAAAAAGACGGAAGATAAGTTTTCGTTGAACTGTTTCTTTTTTACTAGAAAAGATGTCCCGAGGAACTTTTTGAGAAGGATAAATTTCTACTTCAACCGCCAATCCCTCCTGCGTATTTTTGGAAAAATATTGATCAAAAATAAAATTTCCCAAAGAATAAAAAACTAGCTTATTTTTATAGATTCCGATTTCCTGAACAACATGCGGATGATGGCCAATGATTAAATCCGCGCCAGCGTCAATTATTTTTCGCGCGAGTTTTTGCTGCGCAGGCGAACTTGTCAATTGATATTCATCCCCCCAATGTATATTGACAATTATGAAATTCTCTGGACTTGCTGAAGATATTAATTTTATGGTTTTAACAATCTCTTCGTCCGCGCAACTTTTCGCGTAAGTTTTATTGAAAGCAAGAAATACTAAATCGTTTTTTTGATACAAAAAATTCTCCGAGCATTTCAAGGGATCGCCGACAGCTTTAATATTTCCCTCTGCTAAAAATTTCCTCGTTTCCGCTAAACCTTTTTCTTTCATATTCAGCGTATGATTATTTGCCAGAGAAACTACATCAAAATTTCCAAATGCTAGTCCTTCTATGACATTTTTTGAAAAAGCGAAGGTCAGTGATTTTTGCGAAAAACTCGGCGGATTTTCCACAATTGGTCCCTCTAGATTTCCAAAAACAAAGTCGTATTTTTCTGTAAATTTATTGATTTTTTGAAAAGGATAAAGAACGCTATTTTTCTTGATTAAATTTTCCACTTCTCTATCCAACATTAAATCCCCCACAAATAAAATCTTTCTGCTTTTTGTTTCTGTCTCTATTTTTCTAATTTCTGTGTCAGTGTCTGCTATTACTTGCTGCGTATCTGAAACAGCGTCTTCAGAATTAAAATTATTTTCAATTACAACCCTTCTATACTGCGGATTTGAAAACTCATCATAAACAACCTTGCCGGCAATCCCAGCAATTGCTAATAAGATTATAGTGATAATTAAAGCATTAAGTTTTGGCATTTTTTTATTTTTATTCAATCGGAACTACTTTTTTTACTTTACCGCTTGCGAACAACAATCATAATATTACTGCTAAGTTTGTTCAGCAAGGGTATTTTTTCAAAAATAATATTTATTAGTGCAATTAAATTTCCAAAAATATTATAAGAACGACGCGCGCAAATTGGAAATCTACTTAGAATAAAAGGAAGCATAAATTGATACCGCTGGTCTTGCGCAAGAAATTTTGCGTCAGTAAGCGATTTACTTAATTCTTTTATACTCAAAGGATTTTCGTGAAAAGGATGTTTAATTAATTTTTGAAACTTCTCGGTATAAGAAAAACTATTGGGATATAAAAAGACAAAGAATTGCGCTTTCGGTTTTAAAATTCTATAGACTTCTTTAAGAGAATACTTTTGATCTTCAACATGCTCTAAAACCCCTACGCCTACTATAGCATCAAAGAAATTATCTTGGAATGGAATTTTTCTTTGATCTCGACAAATTATTTTTTTCAGATTCGCATGTTTAGTTAAGACTTCCCACGGAGGGGAAGAAAGAACATCATAAAGAATTATTTCCAAATCAGGTCTTTTGTTTTTCAAAAGATAACTTACATCGCCATAACCGCATCCCCAATCTAACACTTTTGCGTTTTGAGGAATTTTCTTCACCAAATAATCAACAATGCGAATGTTTCTGTAAATAGACAAATCAAAAAGAAAATGATCTGTAAGATAATTAATTCCTGATATCCACTCCTGTTTATTTTGACATTGATCAATTGATAACTCAGCGCACCCGCGAATAGTGTTAGCCAGTTTTCTATTAGTTGAAGAAAAAATCATAGAGTTTGATAAGGTTGTTATTTCTTGTCTCGTTTCTTGATTAAATAATACATCGCAAACGCAAGAAGCGGAATAATTACTATCAGCCCGCTGATAATTAAATCGTCATAATTCCCGACGGAAAGATGATAGATTTCCATACTGATAAAAAGGGTAACGATTATCAACCAGCTGCCTTGCGCTATTTTTTTGTTCATATAAGTGGGGTTAATTAATTAAAGTTTAGTGTGATTAAAAATTTTTATTTACCAACAGTAGCGAGAATTCCAGAACCAATTATAACAAATAATAACCCTACTATTTTTACCAGAGTTATTGACTCGCCCAAGAAAAATCCGATTAAAACTGCAACCGCAATGCTTCCCCCAATAATTATTGGTCCGGTAATGGAAATTGCAAGACCGGAACCATACGCTTTCAAAGCAAAATAATCAATTGCCAATGCGCATATTCCCGCTAAAACTAAAAATAATATTCCTTTCGGATTTGAAAAAAGATTTGTTGTTTTAATGTTTGGCAATAGAAATATTAATCCTACAATAACAGCAGTAAGAGAAACAATTATTGCTCCAAACAAATAATTAATTTTATCTGCAGCTTGTTGGTGAAGAACTGTCCAAAATCCAAAAGCAATTGCAGCGATTGTTGCGAAAATAATTCCTGAGCTCATAATATTAGTATCAATGATTAACAAATTATTTGCAACCTCTTTCCTCACGGCCGTGAGTAAAGAGGTTATTTTTTCTTACCTTGTTTCTTAAATAAATAATAAATCGCAAATATCAGAAATTTTAAAAACATAAAAACTTTTTTTACAAACCATAGCCTCTTTTGAACGGCCGTTAGAAAGAGGCTATGGTTTTTACTTTTAACTTTCTACTTTATAAACTTTACAACTTTTCAAACCTCACTCTTTCAACTCCCCCAACTCCTTCACGCATTTATCAAACTCCCCCATCAACAATTTCTGACTCTCAGAATCATTTGCTCGCTCAGCATTTTTAATGTCTAGCTCTAATTTTTTCAAATCTTTGTGCAGTTTTATTTTCTTTAAATTTAAAACACAAACAGACGCTTCTTCAAAAATATTGCTGATTGCTTCTAATTCTGCTTCAATGCGGAGAGCAGCGGTGTTCCATAGATATAATAATTCGCTTTGCCCGTCTGCTAAATATTTCTCGGTGGATAATTCTGATTTTAATCTTTCAAGATCTTCTGATTTTAATTTTTTATTTTCTAAATATAATTCTTTAATTAAATTATAAATTGTATTTAATTTCTGATTTAAAAATAATTCGCCTAAATCATTGGTATAAATTTCTCCGAAGATCTGGGGATTTAAAATAACAAGTCCTAAAAGTTTTTCTTGGAGCTGTTTTTCTCTATTCGCTGTGTCTAAAATCTGAGGATCATTTTCATTTTTCTTAAATTTATTTTCAAAACAAGGTTTATTTTTCTCAGCGTTTTCTAGTATTTCTCTTAAAACCTTTTCATCAACGCTCAATTTTTCCGCCAGTATTTGCAAATAGTGCGATTGCTCAATTTTGTTGGAAATTTTAGAAATAATATTCAAAAGCTCTGTGGCGATTTTTTTCTTGTCTTCAATTTTAATAAGATCATATTTTGCGAAAACACTCTCAAAATAAAATTCCATAATTGGCTTTGGATTTTTGACCGCTTTTTTCCATAAGTCAGGATTGCTTTTCACACAGTCCGCGGGATCTTTTCCTTCAGGAACTGTGGCTACCTGAACGCTCATTCCTTCCGCGAGAGCTATTTCTATTCCCCGATTTGCCGCTTGAATTCCGGCGGAATCTAAGTCAAAAGAAAAAGCAACATTATCTGTATATCTTTTGATAATTCTAATTTGCTCCGCCGTCAAAGCAGTCCCCGAAGCGGCGACAACATTTTCAATTTCCGCTTGAAAAGAAGCAATGACATCCATATTACCCTCCACTAAAATCGCTAAATCGTTTTTTCTAATCGCCAGCTTTGCTCTGTCTAGTCCATACAAAATCTGGCTTTTATTATATAATACAGTCTCTGGCGTATTGATATATTTTGCCTGGCTTTCGTCTTGTCCCGGCATCACGCGAGAACTAAATCCCACAGTTTGTCCGCTAACATTATTTATTGGAAACATTATCCTGCCGCGAAATCTATCATAATATCCGCCGCGGTCTTTTCTGACAGTCATTCCAGCAGCAAAAATTTCACTATCCCGATAACCCTTTTTCTTTAAAAATTTGCTTAATAAATCCCAAGAATCCGGCGCGTAGCCAAGCTGGAATTTTTCTATTGTATTTTTTGAAAGCCCTCTCTTTGATAAATATTC
Source organism: bacterium (assembly GCA_030638825.1). Classification (GTDB taxonomy): domain Bacteria; phylum Patescibacteriota; class Minisyncoccia; order JAHIHE01; family JAGLIN01; genus JAGLIN01. The sequence goes on from DAOWDU010000025.1 coordinate 7,095, forward strand.
AAACGCTTTCTTGCCTGTTTTTATTTTCAAACATTCTTCATAAAACTTTCTGGAAACTTCCACGACTTCAAGAACTCTTTTTTTTCTTCCGCCATCGCTACTTTTATATCCTGTGCTTTTAAGCTCTACTCTCGCTTTTTCCGCCAGCAATTTTAAGGCGTCGCGAAATTCAAGCCCTTCAATTTTCATTACAAACGAAAAAATATCCCCGCCTTCGCCGCACCCAAAACAATGCCACATCTGCCGTTCTGGACTGACCATAAAAGATGGGGTTTTTTCATTATGAAACGGGCAATTCGCTTTTAAATTTCTCCCCGCTCTTTGCAGCTGAAGATACCCAGAAATCACTTCTTCCACGCTCAGTTTTGATTTTATTTCGTCTGTTTGAGAGGTAAACATATCATCATTTTAACATTTAGAATTGTCAATGACACTTGCAATCTGCCTCGCCGCGTCCTGTTTTAGAGAAGCATTATATTTTCTTATATTTTCCACCATTCTATCCTTAGATAATTTCTACCCGACTTTAGCCGAGGGTCTCTGAGGTTTTAATCTCGTGAATAAAATATAAATTAAGAATGATTTGCTTGCCACTAACCTGAATCTATTATATCATTAAAAAAGAATTATTGGAAAGATATTACTAAATTGTCAAATTGTTATGCATAACAATTCAATAGTCGTAACATAACAATTTAGCCATTTAACAATATAACAATTTAATACATATGCAAAAATTTATTATCAATGGCGGGAAGCCATTAAAAGGAACTGTTGAAAAAATGAGAATTTCTGTTTTATTGATTGGTCCCCTTTTGGCGCGATTTAAAAAATTTAAATCCCCCATCCTGGCGGAGATAAAATTGGTTTAAGACCGATTAATTCGCATCTTGAAGCTTTAAGAAAATTAGGAGCGGAAATTTACGAGGTCAGGAAATTATTCTCAGCGAATTTTCCGTTACGGCGACAGAGAATTTAATAATGGCGGCAAGTTTGGCTCCTGGAACAATGATTATTAAAACAGCTACTGCCGAACCGCAAGTCCGGGACACTGGCGATATTTTAAAAGAAATGGGAGCAGAGATTGAAAGGAAAAATTTGTAGTAATTTATTGTAACTTGTTTATAATAAAAAAATAGCTGAAGTTTGATCTTCAGCTTTTTATTTGACTCTCTGAAGAATCAAACTTTCCTTTCGCCTTCTCATAGTCGAAACACGGACCATAAATAATTTTTCCGTGCTTGTCTTTAGTGTAGTAGGATTGATTTATCACATCATCATAATCCTCTCCTGCTACAAGATTTACACGACTACCTTCTTTTATTATTCCTATTTCACTTCCTCCAAATAATTTTTTGAGGGAGAATTCGCTCCCTCGTCGTTCATACCGCCAGCTCCCATCCTTCTACTGTTTTTATCCAGCAATATGGCAAAGTGTGCGACATAGGATCAACTCTTTGCGGTAAGTTTTTGACAATCACGATATTTACTGGGTACTGGATTGCCATAATCTCTGCTGTGTCATAATGGCCAAGAATCTTTTCTAGGTCTGTCTTTATAGCCTTTGCTGAATCCAAGAATTCATCTGCCAAAATTTCTATATCCATTTCGGAAAACGAAACTGTTTTTCCGGCTTTTTCGGAAATTCTTGCTCGATTTAGAGCATTTTCCACATAGAATTTCCTTGCTATTTCTCTGGTATTTGTCAAAAATACCATTAGACAATTCAATGCGAATGTTCCATCTCCCTTAGAACCTGTTGCATTACTTATAACCAGCTCGCCAGTCCGCACTATGTTAATGCATCCTGGTTCCGTGGACTGGCCGTCATATGGGTTGGAAACCGATTTACTAAGAACCATCCTTTCATCATCATTCCACAAACAAAGTTCCCAAAAATCAGGTGCTCCCATAGCCAGAAGGTCGCCAATTTTTTGTTTCCTGAATAATATCTCAAACTCTTCTTTACCGAACGCTCTACCTTCTTTTTCAAGCTTTCTTTCAAAGAGCTCTCTCCACGCCTTGAAATAGTCGTGGAAAATTTTCAACATCATTCCATTCTGATGGGCTTTTATAATGTCTCCCACCGTTCGTTCTCTTAGCGGAACTTCTCCATCAAGAGAAAGCAGTGTGAGCAATTCTGGCAGACCAGGATTGCTCCATCCACCGGAAAGATGAATCTTCGAAAATCCTTGTTTTTTCCAAATCCCAAAAATCTCTTCACGCGTATGATCACCATACAGAACAATACATTGATCTGTTTTAAACGATACACCGTCTATTAGATCGCCAGGAACTGGATCTTTCTGGGTTTCCGGATGCCTTATTCCACTGCACGCCTTTGTCGTTTCCTCTATTATATTTGGAAACAATTCATTAATTTCCATTTCTTTTCCTCCAATAATTTTATCTCACCTTTTTTACCTTTATAACAAAGACAAAAAACACCACTTGGGCAAGATTATTTTCATTCTGCGGTGCTGGATAATTGCTATTGTTAAAAATACAATTTTAAACCTAACAACCATTCAGCGCCACAGAATTTTTTAAAGAACAACTTTATATTGTATACAAAATCAAAAACTTGTCAAGAGCAAAATCTTATAAAATAATCAAAACCGACAACAACTAATTTCTGTAAATTACTATGAGTTTCAATAAATTACAACTCTACTCCACCGTCACCGACTTTGCCAAATTCCTTGGTTTGTCAACATCACATCCTAACTCCATCCCCATATAAACAGAAAAAAGATGTAAAGGAATAGCTGACAGAATCGGGGTGAGCATTTCCAAGGTTTTTGGAATATAGATCACATCATCCGCGATGTTTTTTATTTCTTTATTTCCCTCTGTCGCAATCGCAATTATTTTTCCATTCCTCGCTTTCACTTCTTCCATATTGCTCCACATTTTTTCATAAACACTATCGCTTGGAATAATAAAAAGGCAAGGGAAATTTTCATCAATCATCGCAATCGGACCATGTTTCATTTCGCCTCCCGCGTATCCTTCCGCATGAATATGGTAAGCGACTTCTTTTAATTTCAAAGCTCCTTCTTCTGCGATTGGATAATTATATTTTCTGCCCATAAAAAGAAAGTTTCTATACTTTGAATATTCTCTCGCTATATTTTTAATTTGCTCATCATTTTTTAAAACTTCTTCAATCAGACAAGGCATCTTTTCAATTTCCTCTGTAATTCTTTTCCCCATTGTTAATGACATTTCTTTTATCCTTCCAAAATAAACAGACAGCAAAGCAAAAACAGTCATCTGAGAAATAAACGCTTTTGTTGAAGCGACAGCAATTTCTGGACCAGCGTGGTTATAAACCCCTGCTTCAGTTTCTCTGGAGATAGTGCTTCCCACGACATTGACAATTCCCAAAGTCAAAGCTCCTTTTCTTCTCGCCTCTTCAAGTGAAGCCAGAGTGTCTGCTGTTTCTCCTGATTGACTAACAGCGATTATCGCCGTTTGAGAATCTATGATGGGCTTTCTATATCTGAATTCACTGCCCAACTCAACTTCCACGGGAATTCCCGCATATTCTTCTATCATATATTCCCCTACCATTGCGGCAAAACTTGCCGTTCCGCAGGCGATCAAAATTATTCTTTTTATATTCCTAAGTTTTTCCTGATCAAGAACTTCTAATCCGCCCAATTTAACAAGCCCTTTCTCTGGAATTATTCTTCCTCTCGTTGAATTTTTAATAACTTCCGGGCTTTCAAATATTTCTTTCAACATAAAATATTTATGCCCGTTTTTCTGTAAATCGGCAACATCTGAATCTATATTGCAATGCTCTTTCTGTATTTTATTATTATTAGCAATAGAAATAATTCTATAATCATCTTTTGTAATAATTCCTAATTCGCCATCATCAAGATAAATAACTTTATCAGCATATCCCGCTATTGCCGACGAATCTGAAGCGATAAAATTTTCATCTTTCCCGATGCAAATTACAAGCGGACTGCTTTTTTTTGCGACGACAATTTTTTCAGGATCATCCTTTGAAATCACGGCTAAAGCGTAAGCGCCTTCAACAAGTTTTAAAGCGCTCAATAAAGCCTCTTCAAGATTTCCTTTAAAATGCTCTTCTATCAAATGCGCAATTACTTCCGTATCCGTGTCTGATTTAAATAGATGCCCTTTTTTAATTAAGTCTTCTTTTAGTATTTTATAATTCTCAATTATTCCATTATGGACAACAAATATATTTTCATCGCAATCACTATGCGGATGAGCGTTGGCTTCTGAGGGATGTCCATGAGTCGCCCATCTGGTATGCGCTATTCCAAGACAGCCGTTTAATTCTATTTTTTTCATTTTTTCTTCTAGCTCATTTATCCTGCCCAAAGATTTCAGATAATTCAAATTATTTTCCCCATTCAAAACAGCCATCCCCGCAGAATCATATCCTCTGTATTCCAATCTTTTTAGGGCGTCTAATAAAAAATTAGACGCCTGATTTTTTCCGATGTATCCCGCTATTCCGCACATAAAGCTTAATGCTAATGGTTTAATATCATTTTATACTCCCCCACAAATATCCAAAAATAATTCTCTGCATTTGACTTGTCGCTTTATCTTCAATTATAATCCCCAGCGGTTCATCGTTTTGACCAATTGAGATAAACGCTATCTTGTTTCCATAAATTATAATATAATTTGGGGCGTTTTCGTCAGTATTATCTAACCATTTTCGTTCATCTTTTCCGCGAAGCTCTCCTCCTTTTCCAATGGCGATAACTTTTACATTGATATTTTTTTTAATCCTCTCTTCAGAAAAGCTTTTGAAAGTTTTATATAAATATTTTCTAATTGATTCGGCGCTATAAACAAAGTATTCTTTATTTTCTAATTTTGATACTGTTTTCAAAACATCTTTCAAAATTTCTTTAGTTCCAGAATATCCTTCGTAATATTTTACAAATGGCTTCTGCAAAATTTTAGAATAAAGTAATTGTAAATCTGGAATAGTTTTTAAAATTTCTTTTTTTGTTTTAATAATATTTTTTTCTCTTTCTTCTAAAATATCAATCATTTGGGCGGGATCTTCTGGAGAAAAATATTGATGGCTCTTTTTTTCGTAATAACTAACTAATCCTATCTCTATTAACTTTTTTAAAATATCATAACTAGTCCCACGATTTACTTTAGATTCTTGAGAAATTTTCCTTACTGACGACGGACCAAAACTAAGAAGCGCAAGATAAACTTTTATTTCCTTGCTTTTTAATCCAAATTTTTGAAGAGTTTTTTCTATCATATTTCCAATTTTACGCTTATTAAAATATCTGTCAATGTTTTTCTAAAAATTATTTAAACAAACAAAAATAATAGCCTATGTAAGCTATTATTTGTCAAACTATTTTCTAAAATATTAAAGTTATCCACAAGTATTTATTCCCACCCTTTAACTTCCAACCCTTTCTTCGCCGCATTCCTTTGGGCTGCTTGCTTGCTGCTTCCTTCCCCTTCAGCGATTTTTTCGTTTTCTAAATATATCCCAATTACAAAGCGTCTGTCATGATCAGGTCCCCATTCTTTGATAACTTTATAAATAGGCGTCACGCCCGCTTTTTCCTGCGCTTCTTCCTGGAATTTACTTTTCGGATCCTGATATAATTTTTCAGAAAGAACATTGTCCATTTCAGATAAAACAAACTTGGTAATAAACTTTTCTGATTTTTTGTATCCCTGATCGAGATAAATCGCGCCGATCACCGCTTCCAGGGCGTTCGCTAAAAGATACTGCCGCGCTTTTCCTAAGTCTTTCGTTTCTCCTCTACTCATCATTAAATATTCGTCAAGCCCGATTCCTTTTGAAATTTTGGCAAGCATTTTTCCATTCACTAAAGCGGCTCTATAATTTGTAAGTTCGCCTTCGGGATTGGAAAAATTGCCGTAGAGATATTCAGTGACAATAAGTTCCAAAACGGCGTCTCCTAAAAATTCCATTCTCTCATTATGATCAAGTTCAAAGTCGCGATTTTCATTTAAATATGAGCGATGCACCATTGCCTGTTTTAATAAATCTTTGTTTTTGAATTTAACCCCAATTTTTTTTTCTAAGCTTTCTATGTCTTTCATAATTAAATATTAGTTATTAATTAATAATAATCTTCTTACAAAAAATGTCAATACAAATACTACACATCTTTTTTATCCATTCCTCTTAACATCGCAATTCTTTCTTTGGCTGGCGGATGAGTCATAAACAGTTTGCTGACTTTTTTACCTTTAAAAGGATTGGAAAAATAAAGATGGGCGGTCGCGCGATTGGCGACTTCAAGTTTTTCTGAATCAGCGGAAATTTTTTGAAGAGCGCTTGCTAATCCTTCTGGATAACGAGTTAGCAATGCGCCATCCGCGTCAGCTAAAAATTCCCTTTTGCGAGAGATCGCCAGTTGAATTAGCATCGCGAAAAAGGGCGCGAGAATAGAAAGTAAAATCGCGACAATCACTATCCAGCCTCCTCCTCTATTGTCCCTATCTCCGCCGCCAAACCACAAAGAATATCTGAAAAAGTCAGCCAACAACGCCACCACTCCGACCAAAACAACGACAACAGTCGCCAGCAAAATATCCCTATTTCCGATATGAGAAAGTTCATGAGCGATAACTCCTTCTAGTTCGCTTCTGTTTAATTTCTGTAAAAGTCCGCTTGTAACCGCGACAACCGCGTGTTCTGGATCCCGCCCTGTCGCAAAAGCGTTTGGCGCAGTATCGTTTATGATATATATTTTTGGCAAAGGCAATCCCGCCGTAATGCAAAGATTTTCTACCAGACGATATAATTCTTTGTTATCTTCAAATTTAATCAATTTGGCCTTGCTCATTTTAAGAACTATCTTATCCGAATACCAATAACTCCCGACGCTCATCACGATACTAATAATTACCGCAAACCAAAGAATAAAACTTGAACCCATCGCTTCCGAAAAAATCCAGCCAATTGCGATTACAAAAACCAAAAAGACGGACATTAAAATATAGGTGCTTCTTGTGTTCTTATCTGCTTGCGTGTATAAAGTTGGCATATAATTATTTTAAATTTATTATTCACAAACTACTTTCCATTCTCCGCCGAGAGGATCAAGAAATCCCCAGGCGCTCAAAAGAAAATCAATAAACAGCCACGACAAAAATATTATCAAAAATCCGACAATAATCCATTTAAAAGATTCTTTCGCGTTGTTTTTTCTTTCAGGATTTCCAGCAGAGGCTATAAATAAAAAACCTGTTATTATAAAAGCTAAGATAGCGATCACGCTTGCTATTTTCATCAAAAAATCCATCCCCTGATTTAAAAGTATCATCAAATGGCATAAAGTGCATGGAACCCTATCGTCCCATGGCGTTGCGTCATCATTCCAGTCTCTTCCGCACGGCACAAGCCCGCCAGTTGTAATGGGAACTTGTTTGCCATAAACGACTTCCAAATTTTTTAAAGTATAGTCGCCAGCCTGCATAGAAAAAATTTCAAGAGAAATTTCACAAAAACCGCTTGGATCACCACAGCTTGTTGGCAAGAAAAGAGCATCGCAATCGCTTGAATCTGAACAAAGGGGCGGCGCTAACGGATCAGAACATATTTCAAATGTTCCTGTGTTTGAAAGAGGTATTGATCCGGAAGAACCGATTGTTATTGTTTTAGGAACCGTTCGGAGCCCAGTCATATCGGAATAGCAATAAGGATTATTGCCACAAGTTTTATAAGTAGCAATATAGGAACCATCAGAAGCCAATTTAGTAACAGATCCTAAGCCACCACAACCACTTGGATTAAGCACTGGATTTCCTCCTGGAGCGCCACCGTTTCTGTTTACAGCCCATATATTGCCGTCAAAATCAACAGCTATTCCTCTAGTTAAGTTTCCTGTTTGAAATGGACTTCCTGTCAATTGAGACCCGTCCTGTTTTACAGCCCACACTTTTCCTGGAGAAACGCCACAATGGGTTATCCAGATAACATTATTTTGATCGGCTGCCAATCCACAACTATATCCACTTACAGGAGATCCAGGTAAACCGCCTGGTGTTATGTTACTTCCAAGAAATCCAGAATCGACTCCTCCAATTTGAGTAGCTATTACTCCTCCCCCAGAACAATTCCCAAACCAAATATCACCTTCATTATCTATCCCAATCCCATAAGGTTTTGATATATCAGTACAATTTTTTATTTCGGTATCAATATTTATTCTACAAGCTCTGCGTGCGCCACCTTGATTATCAGCCACCCAAACATAACCACTTGCATCACCAATCATTCCATAAGTTTTAATCCCAAAAGATTTTGGTCCCCACACTAAACTTCCATCAAGATTGAATTTATACATATTTGTATCTCCAGTTCCACTCACCCAAATCTTGCCATTTATATCATAAGTCACCCCTCTTGGTCCACCGCCAACTCCATAATTGCAATTTACTTCATATTCCTCGCAATCTTGAGGACAGCTTCCGTTATTTTCACCAACATTGCATATACTATTTCCGCAGGTTCCGCCAGCAATAATTCCTTCTTTTGGAGATAATCTTGTTACAGTGCTATTATTTCTATTGCCAACCCAAACATCTCCTCCCGGCATAACAGTTATTCTTGAGGGATTATTAAAACTAGCTGTTCCTCCACAACTAGCAGTATCTCCATTTGTAAATAATTTAACCAAAGTTCCATTACTCGTTCTAATTTGAGCTAAACTATTACTATTAGAGTTCGGTATCCAGATATACGGCGTTCCAATTTCTAAAGCTGGGTCCGTAAGTTCCATATCAACTTTCATACTAAAAATAGTGGCATTATCCGGAAGCGTAATTGTGGGACAGTCCGCAATCGTATCGCAAGTCGTTCCGCCTCCCGGAGGAAAAGAGATATCAAAAGTTGAACTGCCATCGGAAAAAGTTGTTAATGGCGGCTGGCATTCTGTTGTAAGATCAAACGCGTCTACATTTATCAATTTACTTTCCACCGAAAAAAACAGTCCGAGAATGATTATCAATAATCCTATAAACTTAATTTTTTTCATATTCGCAGAATTAATTTATTTTCCAATCTCTTCAATCTCACCAACTTTCCATTCATCGCCAATTTTAACAAGTTTTATCTTTATCTTTTTTTCAATCGCGCTAATAACAAGATTACTCAAATTTCCTTCGTAATAATTACCTCTTTCATCAACCCAAACCATTGTGTCTCTTTGCGCAATTGCGCCGGCATAATTGTCAACATTTAAATTTATTTCTAAAGTAGCTTTTGTTTCTTCATAAGAAATAAAATTAGAATCTATCAATTTTGCTCTTGCTGTAAAATATTTTTGCGGCTGGTTTTTTATATTTTCTTTTATTTGCCAAACTTTATTCTTCTCTTTATTTTCCATTTCAGCAGTCATATAATAATATTGTGATTCAATATTAGAAAAATTCCCCCAAGTATAAGAATAGTAAGTCACGGTAAAATTTTCTGCGAATAGTTTTGTTTTTTCTTTTTCTGCTATTTCTTTGTTTCTCGCATCTTCAATTAATTGCTGCTCGTCTATCTTTAAATTATTTTCTTTAATATTATTATCGTCTTTCCTAAAAAAAACCATCCCAATCAAAAAAATAACCACAAGAAAAACCGCCGCATAAATAGTTGTTTTCTTTGTTAAATTACTTTTGTTCATCGCGCTGTAAAAAATCAATTACTATTTCAGCTTTCCTTCTCCTAAGGGATTATAGCCGTTCATAACTTCTTCACCGTCTTGATAGCCATCGTTGTCGGTGTCTGGATTATTTATATCCGTTTTATAAACGAATATTTCATCATAATCACCTAGCCCATCAATATCAGTATCAACCGATTTTGGATCAGAATGATATTTAGTAAGTTCCTCGCCATCTATTAAGCCATCACCATCTGTGTCAGGATTAAAAGGATCCAACCTATAATTAAGTTCCTCAAAATTAGATTTTCCATCGTTATCAGAATCTATGTCGTGATCACCATTATTTTGAACCATAATTAAACACACTTTTCTGCAATTTTCCGAACTTATTTTTTGGCAATCCTTTTCATTCGGAGTGCTAGTAATAATCATTTTACACTGGCAAACTTCCTTTTCTTCGCTATTTTCCAAAACATCACAACTTTGTCCCATTGCCAAATGATAAGAATAACAAAGAGGACCATATTCTAACAACCTTATTTCCTGACACAATCTTATATCCTTCTTATTCCAAATAATATCAAAGGCTTTTACTTTATCTTTGCATTTTTTTCTTAAAAAAGGATCGTTCGGAAAATATTCATCGCACACGCTATCGTCACTGCTAACAATACCCGTTTCTAATATACACAATTCTCTCGTTCTGTCGTCTTTGATAGATTCACAATATTTTACATTGAATTGCATTTTAGAAATAGTAAAAAGACAGCGATCTTTTTTATAATCATCAGCTAAAGCAAGGCAATTGTCGGGATTTTGACTAATAATGGCATTTTGATAAGCAAGTTCGGCAAAACATTTTTCTCTACTTTCTTGATCAATTTGATTCTCGCAACGCTCTTTGGTAATGGGATAAATTTTATTCGGCGGATTGGGAAAAGGATGATGATCATACATTTTGTCGATAACTTCTTCAGGTCCTACTGGCCTAGGTTCTTTTAAAAAAAGTAAGCTAGCAATAACAATAAGTCCCATAAGAACCAAAATAACCAAAATAAATACTATATTTTTTTTAGTTTTTGTCAGTTCCATATTCAACATAAAATAATATAAAACTAATTAAAAACAAAGACAGCTGGAGTACCCAACATAATAAGGACTATTCGCTCCTTCATATGTGCAATTAACGCCGCTACATTTAGTGCATTTATTATGATCGCCTGCGCGCGTAAAAGGAAAGGATAGTCGACAATCAATATTACCAGTATTTCCAGTACAGTCACTGCCAGCATGACATGTAACACCTAAACAACCAGTAGCCATAACGCTATCGGTAAGTCCCACACCAACACAAATCTGTCCCGCATTCTTACAAACATCATCACAATGAAAAGCTGGATTTGCTCCAGAATCTGTCCAAGCTTCGGGATGTTTAATTCTAGTAGCACCTAGATTACTTATATCTGTCCGCGCTTCGTTTAAAGTAATTTCGCTTTCTTTAAAAGAACAGCAATAATCATACACATCCGAACAATAATTTTCTGCTAATTTATATGATGAGTTATTGTATGTATTTTTACAAACAACAGCAGGAGGGCCAAGCGTAAAATCACAAACATAAACCCCTTTTTGACAAGTATCGCCTATTGATCCATCAGCTAATATCGGTTCATAGCATCCTTTTCCTATTTCATTGACAAGTGGATCGCCTGCGCAACCAAGAGTGCAAGTTAATGGGCTACAAGCATAAATCTCTTCTACCCAATCTGCGGATGAATTACCGGGATTTCTAATCAGATATGCGACTTCTGTTTCCTTAGGATCGCATACTTCAGCTACCCCATCATCATTAGGATTATCAATTCTACCATCGCCGCAGTAATAATTAGTTATCGGACCGCTCATAAGCTCGCAATCAAATTTGTGCCAGCTTTTATCGCCGAGAGGATCATTAAATCCGAACAAGACCATGATCGTATTAATTGCGACCCATGCGATAAGAACAACTACAAAACCATAGATAACTTTTGTAATTGCCGTTTTGGCAATTATTACTTTATTCGCATCGCCAGCGGAAGAAATATAAAGCATGCCCCCTATCACTATTATTAAAATCGCAACAAACGCCGCGATTTCAATAAGATAATCCACAACACTATCAGACATAATAATGATGTGACACAACTTACAGTCCTCTTGTTCGCTCCAGACAGTATTTGGGTTATCAAATAACCTTCCGCATGGAACAAGTCCTCCTATCACAGAAGAGCATGATCCACTAACACAATTTTTACTCGCGCAAACATTACCGCATGTTCCGCAATTAAACGGATCTGAGGAGACATTCGTTTCACATGTGCCATCACAATCACAGTCATCCCAGTTAACAGGACATTCCAACCCGGCATTCGTATTGCTAATAGATATTGCGAAGAAAAACACCACAAAAACAACAGAAATGAAAAAGGCTAATACTTTTTTTATATCCATATTATTATACGATAAACTTATTGCTCTAAAACTCCACCTTCGGAGTTTCTTTTTCTTTTTCGTCTTCAATCTCAAAAAATTCTCTTTTTCCAATTTTCAGCATATTAGCAACAATGCTGTCGGGAAAAATTTGAATTTTTGTGTTGAGATCTCGCACATTGCCATTATAAAACCTTCTTGACGCCTGAATTTTATTCTCTGTATCAGAAAGTTCTCTTTGGAGTTCAAGAAAATTTTCGTTAGCTCTTAATTGCGGATAATTTTCAGAAACCGCAAATAAACTTTTTAAGGCGCCAGTCAGCATATTTTCCGCCTGTCCTTTTTCCTCTGGATTTTGCGCGTTCATTGCGTTCGCCCTCGCTTTTGTCACATTTTCAAAAAGCTCCTTCTCGTGAGTCGCATAACCCTTGACGGTATTGATTAAATTCGGAATTAAATCATATCTTCTTTTCAACTGCACATCAATGTCAGACCACGCTTCATTCGTTCGCACTTTTAGTTTAATTAGCCCGTTGTAGATCATTACGATCCATAATCCGATCGCAGCTAAAACGACAAGGATTACTATTAAATACATTTCCATACTTTTATTCCTTTCTTTTTTAGTTATTAAATTACAAATTAACTATTTTTACAATACCACAAACTTAAACTTTTCACAAACTTATTTTTTCAATAATCCCTCCTCCTAAAACTCCTTCATTTCTATAAAACACGACTGATTGTCCAGGCATAATCGCTCTCTGTGGTTTTGAAAATTTGATAATGTATTTATTTTTAATTTTATCTATAATCGCAACTTGCTCGCTCATTCTATATCTTGCTTTTGCTTTTATTTTAAGAGGCAATTTGGGAATATTTCCAGAAATCCAATTTACTTTTTTAATAATTACTTCTTTAGAAAATAGCTTTTTATTATTTTTATTCCTACTGACAACAAGCTGGTTTTTTCTTTTATTCATCCCAATTACATAATAAGGACCCGTCCCGCCGATCCGAATATCTCTCCGCTGTCCAATTGTATATAAAGGCAAACCTTTATGTTTTCCCAAAATATTATTATTTTCATCAATTATATCCCCCGCTTTTAATTTCAAATACTTCTTTAAAAAATCGCCATAATATTTATCCTGAATAAAACAAATTTCCTGGCTTTCTTTTTGATCTTGTATTTTGAGCTTATGTTTTCTGGCAATTTCCCTAACTTTATCTTTTGTATATTCCCCCAACGGAAACAAACATCGTTTTAATATCTTTTGATTTAAATTATAGAGAAAATAAGATTGATCTTTGTTTTCATCTTTCGCTTTTAATAATTTATATTCCACACTGTCATTGCGAGGAATGGAGTTGAGCGATAGCGAAACGGAATGACGAAGCAATCCAGTAACTATGCACGGAGAGCTTAGTTGCGGGATTGCTTCGTCGCCATTTCGTTCGCTACGCTCACTCAGGCTCCTCGCAATGACATTTACATAATGCCCTGTCGCAATAAAACTATCTTTATCTCTCAAAACTTTATTTAATAATATTCCAAACTTAATCTCCTTATTACACCTCACACACGGATTCGGCGTTCTCCCTTTTTCATATTCAGAAATAAAATAGCTGATTATTTTTTCCTTAAATTCTTTGCTTAAATTTATAACCCGAAATTTTATATCTAGTTTCTCCGCTATCGCTCCAGCATTTTTCTCAGCCTGGTTATCTCCCGCAATTCCCAGCCGCATAAAAACTCCTTCAACTTGATAGCCCTGGTTTTTTAGTAAAATCGCTGCTACTGATGAATCTACACCGCCAGAGAGAGCGATGATTGCTTTTTTGGGTTTTGGGATTGACATATGTAATAATTATGATAGTCTGATAGTTAGGAGGTCATTTCAATGCCAACTAATACAGAAAAGTATGAGAATGCAATAAGAGTAATAAGAAACTTTGAAAAAATATTAAAGGGCGAGAAAAACAAAACAGACGAACAAATAAAAAGAGATTACTACGAGACTTTCAAGAAGCTAAATGGTTATGATGAAATATCTCTTATTAAGACACTTATAAGTTATCGTCAGAATCTTGGTTTTGAAATTTTCAGAGAAACAACAAAATCACATATTGAGAAAGACATTAAATAAATGATTTTCTCATTTTTTTATTTCTATTTTTTCTTAAAATCACTTTCCCTTAAACCAGCTTGGCGTAAAATAGATTTAAATGTCCCAAATGGAATTTCTTTTCTGTTAGCGGGAACAATAACTGTTAAAGTTGTTTCGCCAGATTTACGGAATTTAGTATGACTACCTTTTTGAGAAATATAAACAAAGCCCTTCTTCCAAAGGACTTTGATAATCTGATTTGATGAATAAAGTTTAGGCATACTGAAAAGATGATCTTATTACTTCTGGTCTTTCAACTTTAATAATACGAGGTAATTTCGTATCTTCAAAATATAATTCCAATGCTTCATCTAAATTAGCCAACGCCTCTTTCTTATTTTTTCCAAAACTGGAAACATCCACATTAAGACATTGCGCGACATAATATTCGCCCTCTTTCCAAATCACATTATTTAAATTTATTTTCTGCATTTGTTTGAGTTATTGTCTTAACTATTTTTATCATATCAAAATTGAAAGATAAGTCAATTTTTTATTTATACAATTCTCCCAAAACCCCATCCTTCTTAAACCTCTTAATATTCTTCTTAACCACCTCATAAAACTCCGGATAGTGAATTCTATTAATCCAGCGGAATTTATGAAATTGGCGATAGGGCTTTTTCTGATGATGCGCCAGCTCGTGCGCAATGACAGCAAGAATACTGCTGTATTTTTTTGACTTTTTTAATTTCTGCGTATAAATATCAACAACCACTAATTTTGATTTCAAATTAGTGTAGCCGAGTTTATAGTTTTTGACATAGCCATCGTTTTTTCTAACTACCTTAGGTTTAAAATTAAAACCTTTCAATTTCAAAACCCGACAAGCTTCTTGAAAAATTTGTTCGCAGATTTGTTCGTGAGTGTTCATGGAATTACGAATTAAGAATTACGAATAGAGTTTTTTCTACCCAGCTTTAGCTGAGGGTCAGTGAGGTTTTAACCTCGCGAGAAAAAAAAGATTTTAAGAGAATATAAACTAAAAATTAAATTTTATTGAGTTAAGTTTCGCGATGCTAAAGCATCGTTAACCCTCAGCTAAAGCTGGGTAGAAAAAATAATTCCTAATTCGTAATTCGTAATTCCCCGTCAAAATACCATCCCAAAACCTCCTTCACCACCGGCACTGCTGCTGCATGCCCTTCTCCGCCGTCTTCAATTATAACAGTCAAAACAATTTCTGGATCATCATAAGGAGCGTAAGAAGTGTACCAAGCATGCGTTTTTTGATTCGCCGCGTATTGGGCGGTTCCCGTTTTTCCAGCGACTTCAATTGGCAAAGCAGATAAAGATACGCCGGAGCCGTAAATTACATTTTCTCTCATTCCTTTTTGAATCCATTTTATATTTTCTAAATCTATAAAATTATCCCTGATTATTTTCGGTTTAATATCTTCAATTAAATCGCCATCGTCATTTATAATTTTATCAACAATTTGCGGCTGAAGTAATTTTCCTCCATTGGCAATCGTTGCGGTATAATTAGCAATTTGCAAAGGAGTCGTCAAAATATCTCCCTGCCCGATAGAAACATGATAAGTATCTCCAATATACCATCTTTCATTTTTGACATTTTTTTTCCATTCTTTATTAGGAACAAGTCCCTGTTTTTCACCAGGAAGATCAATGTTAAGCAAAGTTCCAAGACCAAATAAATTGGAATATTTCTTTATCCGATCAATTCCCAATCCTTCTGTCTCGCCATATCCTCCGCCGACTGTGTAAAAATAAATATTACAAGATTGAGCGATTGCTTTCGCCAAATCAACTGGACCGTGAATTTTCCAATCTAAAAATTGATATGCGCCGACATAAATTGCCGCGCCACCGATAATAATTTTCTGCGGAGATATTATTTTTTCCTGTAAAGCTGCCGCGCCGATAAGAGGCTTGATAGTTGATCCTGGAGGATATTCTCCAGAAACCGCTCTATTAAATAAAGGGTTAAGATTATTATTTATTAATTGTTGATACTCGCTGTCACTAATCCCGCCTGCAAAAAGATTATTGTCATAAGATGGAAAACTAACCAAAGCAAGAACTGCTCCATTTTTAGGATTGATTGCCACGGCAGAGGCGCCCGCTTCTGTTCCTATTTTAACAGTAATCTTTTCTAACTCTTCATATATTTTTTTTTGAAGATCAAAGTCAATATTAAGAACTAAATTATTTCCCGATTGCGGATTTTCTTTTCTGATTAATTTTATTTCCCGACCGAAAGAATCCACCTCTATTTCTCGCCGACCATATTTTCCTCGCAGCTGTTTTTCATAAAATAATTCCAAGCCGTTTTTTCCAATAATATCGTTTAATAAATAATCAGGATTTTCTGCTAATTCATTTTGATTGACACGCCCATTGTAGCCGACAATATTAGATAAATAATTTCCGTCAATATAATTTCTAATTGCGTTTCTCTCTAATTTTACACCGTCTAATTCTTTTATTTCTTCCTCTATAATTAAAGCTTCTTCCTTGCTTATATTCCCCAAAATTAAAAACGGCTGAAATGAAGTAGAGACGCGATTTATCGCGTCTAAATTTATCGCGTCTAAATCCAAAGAATCAAGTTCAATTATTTTGGAAAGCGCGCTTATTTTTTCTTCTGTCTTGTTTTTATCTTTTAAAAAATCAAACGGAATGATGACTAAATCAAAAACAGGGACATTAAAAACAATCTGCTTCTGATTTCTATCGTAAATTATTCCGCGCGCTGATTTTATCGCAGAAGTTCTTGTATAATTTTTTTGAGAAATCTTAGAATAATATCCGCCCTTTATTATTTGCAAATATCCAGTTTGTAAAAAAAGCATCAACAAAATAACAAAGAATATTTTTTCAATTTTTTTTATATTCTCACTATTAAAAGAATCGTTTACTTTATTTTCTTCATCTAATTTTGAATCCACTAAAATATCTTCCAATTCTATTAATTCTTTATTTCTCCAATTCACGGAATATTTATTTTTCATTTGTTTTTACAATGTTTATTTTAAAAGAAAGGATAAGCAAAAGCGGGACTATTAAAAGCGCCGTGTAAATCATTTCAGATATAGAAATAGAAAAAAACGCTTTACAATTATTTATAATTTTATCAAGATTGTTTATATTTATTAAAATAAAATAAACGCTATTGT
Organism: bacterium; assembly: GCA_030638825.1. Taxonomy (GTDB): domain Bacteria; phylum Patescibacteriota; class Minisyncoccia; order JAHIHE01; family JAGLIN01; genus JAGLIN01. Next base: position 24,537 of record DAOWDU010000025.1, read on the forward strand.
AAAATAAAACAGTGGCGATAGAAATTAAAAATAATCTTATGGAAAATAATTCTTTCAGAAAACGGCAGCCAAAATAAGATGAAATGAAAATTGTCAGAAGAAAACTGATCAGCATTGGTCCAAAATAAATTCCCGAAAATATGTCCAGAACAGAACCGCAAAAAAAAGCGGCGGATAGGACATTAGCTGATCTAGACAAAAATGATGCCGCTATCAACAGCGTTAAAACCAAATTCGGATGAATCGCGTCAAAAAACAATTGAGGGATAAGGGTCAATTGCAGAAACAGAAAAAAGGTTAGGAGTATTATAAATGTATAATTGTTAATGTTTTGTTTTAGCATTATATTTTTACGGTAATTTATAGTAATTGCTTGTAATTTGTTGTAATTTATAGTAATTCATTAGGGACAACTAAATTACTATTAATTACAATAAATTACTACGAGTTGCAACAAACACTTTCTCAAGATAACCAAAATCCGCGAAAAGATCTATCTTTGCTTGTTTAAAAATTTCGTTTGCCGATTCTTCTATTTTATAAATTTTTCCAATAATTAAACCTTTCGGAATTTCTTTCTCAAGCCCAGAA
>DAOWDU010000001.1 GCA_030638825.1 bacterium
GAAACTCCGGTCACGCAAACAAATTTCCCCAAAGGAATTTTCGCGTCAATGTTTTTTAAATTGTGTTCGCTAGCGCCCTTAATAATTATTTCCGCGCTGCTGCCTTTCCGATATTTTTTTGGCGTTTCAATTTTTCTTCGTCCCGATAAATAACAGCCAGTTAAACATTTTGATTTTAGAATTTTATCTAATGTTCCCTGCGCGACAATTTCACCGCCCGCTTCGCCTGATTTTGGTCCCATGTCTATAATATAATCAGCGTTGCGAATAAAAAACTCGTCATGCTCCACAACTAAAACTGAATTTCCTAAATCTCTTAAATTTATAATCGCTTCAAATAGCTTTTTATTATCTCTCTGATGAAGCCCGATTGATGGCTCGTCTAGAACATAAAGGATGCCCTGCAATTTGGAACTCAGCTGTGTCGCCAGCTTTATTCTTCGCGCTTCGCCAGAGGAAATAGTCTCCGAAGATCTAGATAGCGAAAGATAATCAAGCCCGATTTCAGACAAAAAAGTAAGTCTTTTTATAATTTCTTCAACGATTGATTCTTTTTGTTTTGCGGGAATTTTTATTTCTTTGAAAAAATCAATCTCACTGCTAATAGTCATTTTCGTTATTTCGCTAATTGACTTCCCACCGATTTTTACCGCCAGCGCGTTATTATTAAGCCGATCTCCTCTACAGCTTGGACAAATTCTTTTGGTCATATATTTTTCCAGTTCATTACGAACATAATCGGAATTAGTTTCATAATACTTTCGCTCCAAAAACTTTACCGCCCCCTGAAAATCATCTTCAACTCCATAAAATACAACATCTAAATCTTTTTTCTTCATTTTTTCAACTGGAATATTTATCGGAACTTTATATTTTTTATGGAGATAATTAAAAACTTTCACATATTCATCCCATTTATTAAGCATATTAGCCCACGGCCTGATCGCCCCTTCAAGCAAAGTCAGGGATTTATTGGGAATAATCAAATCTGGATTAATTTCAAGTTTAACGCCAAGCCCTGTGCAATCGCCGCACGCTCCGTAAGGATTGTTAAACGAAAAAAGTTTCGGCTCTATATTTGGAAAAGCGATTCTGCATTTTTTGCAATAAAGCTTGTCAGAAAAAAATAGTTCTTTATTACTGCTTTTATTTTTATTATTTAAAGAATAATTCACAACAACAAATCCGCCAGAAAGACTGATGGCCGTTTCCACAGAATCAAGAATACTTTCATAATTCGCTTTATTTTCAGAAAGAGAAAATCGATCTATCACAACATCTATGCTGTGCGCCTTATTTTCATCAAAATTAATTTTCAAAGCTTCTTTTGTATTTATTATCTCTTCGTTTATTCTCAATCTTTGATAACCAGCTTTTTCGTATTTCTTTATTACTGAAAAATAATTTGCCTTTTCTTTTTGTAAAACTGGCGCCATAATTATAATCCTCGCCTCTTCTGGAATTTTCATTACTTCATCCACGATTTTTCCAGAAGTTTGTTTGTTCAATTCTCCTTGGCAGCCTGAACAATGAACTTCCCCGATAGAAGAAAATAATATTCTTAAATAATCATAAATTTCCGTGATCGTTCCGACCGTGGACCGCGGATTTTTAGCGGAACTTTTTTCATCAATAGAAATAGCGGGAGATAATCCTTCTATCTGATCTAGGTCTGGTTTGTCTAATAAATTAAGAAACTGCTTCGGATAGTCAGAAATATTTTCCAGATACCTTCTCTGCCCTTCCGCGTAAATAGTATCAAAAGCCAAAGACGACTTTCCCGATCCCGAAGGACCAGTCAAGACGACTAGTTGCCCTCTTGGAATATCTATGTTGATATTTTTTAAATTATGCACCCTCGCTCCTTTTATTGAAATTTTTCCTTTATTATTCATAAAATTAAACTGTTAAAAAATACGCGACACAAACTGTTTGCCATTGTATCACAAATTTAGAATAAATCAAGGGATTTACTTGCTACTATATGAAATTATGATAAAATAAAAATATAGAAATCTAATAACAAAAAACTATGCTCACAAAACTAATCATCCAAATTCTCACAAATGCAGTTGCGATTTATATTGCGGCGAAAGTTGTTAATGGATTTACTTTGGAGGGAGACAGCTTTGTAACTTTGCTTACCGCTGGATTTATTTTCGGAATGATCAATTTTTTCATCAAGCCTGTTCTAAAACTAATCTCCGTGCCACTCATTCTTTTCACACTCGGGCTCTTTACAATTGTGATAAATATTGTTATGCTTCTTTTATTAGATTACTTCGTTCCCGAAATAATTATCAGCGGAATAGGAGCCGCATTCTGGGGAACGCTTGTCATCAGCGCAGTTAATTTTTTTGTGGGAGGAGCCACGAAAAAATAGTCAGGCAATAACTGTCATTGCGAGAAGCCTGAGTGAGCGTAGCGGATGAAATGGCGACGAAGCAATCCCGTGACTAAGTCCTCTGCACATAGTTATGGGATTGCTTCGTCGGCTTTTCTCTCACTGCGTTCGTTCAGCCTCCTCGCAATGACACTTCTTAATTCAAATACTAAACAAAATCATGGATAAAATCTTGGGTACAATTCAAATAATAATCTCAATATTACTAATCATCTCAATTCTTCTCCAAAACAGAGGCGCGGGACTGAGTGAGACTTTTGGCGGCGGCGCGGGAGGCGGAAATGTTTATCAGACCAAAAGAGGGTTTGATAAATTCCTTTTCGGAGCGACAGTTGTTCTTGCTTTGCTATTTTTAGGCACAGCGTTTTATAGCTTTTTGCAAAAATAGATTATTAAAAAAATCTTGGTGTTTTTTAATAATAATGATTGATAAATTAACAAGCTATTTGTTTCTTTATGACGAAATTTATAGAAATTAATAGAAACTAATGGAAATTCTATTGTCGTTTTCTAAGAACAATTAATTTCAACGAGTTTCTATAAATTTCTGTTAGTTTCTACAAGCTTCTGTTTTTTGTTCATGCTTCAATTTCTAACATAAATTTATTATAAAAAATTTATCTAAACTAAAAAAACTCTATTCCGTTTTAAGCAAGAAAGAGCGCGGGATTATTTTTGTTTCGCTGTTTTTGCTTTTTGTAAGTGGCGCTTATTTAGGAATGTCTCACTACTTAAAAAACACTGTGGAAGCGCCAGCTTATGGCGGCGAATATATAGAAGGAATGGTTGGACAACCGAGATTTATAAATCCTGTTCTTTGCCAGACAAGCGACATTGATTCTGATTTATCAGCGTTGATTTATTCTTCGTTGCTGAAACTTAACAATGAAGGCAAACTTGTGAATGACATTGCTGAAAATTATGAAATTGAAGAAGATGGTTTAAGTTATGTTTTTTATATTAAAAAAAATATCAAATGGCATGATGAAAAAGAGCTCACCGTTGATGATATAATTTTTACGATTCAAACTATCCAAAACGGCGATTTTAACAGTCCGCTGCAAACAAGCTGGAAAGGGATAAGAACTGAAAAAATAGATGATCATACTATTAGATTTATTCTCAAAAACGCGTATTCCCCATTTTTAAATAATTTGACTTTTGGAATATTACCAAAACATTTGTGGGAATTTACGGAAGTGAGTAATTTTCCTCTCACGGAATATAATTTAACGCCAATTGGAACTGGATATTATAAATTCAAACAGTTTACTAAAGATCGCGACGGAAAAATAAGTTCTATTGAGTTAGTGGCAAATGAAAATTATTATGCAAAAGTTCCGTTTATTTCAAAACTAACATTCAAATTTTTCAAAATGGAAGAAGACGCAATAGCGTCTTTTAATAGGAAAGAGATAAAAGGAATTAATTATTTATCGCCAAGAAACAAAAAAAGAATTATAGATCTTGATAAAGCAAATTTGCATCGGCTTCATTTGCCAAGATATTTTGCGGTTTTCTTTAATCAAACAAAAAGTAAAGCGCTTTCCGATAAAACTGTCCGCTTAGCGCTTTCTTACGCTTTAGACAAAAATAAAATGATTGCAGAAATTTTAGACGGGGAAGGAAGTAGAGCGGAAACCCCTATTCCACCGCAGCTTTTGGGATATAATCCGGAAACAAAAATTTATGATTACGCGGAAGAACATGCCAGAAATATCTTAGAATCTGAGGGATGGATTGATTCTGATGAAGATGGGATTAGAGAAAAAAAGCAAGACGAAGAAGACGAAGACACAATTAAACTGGAATTTACTTTAGTGACAACCGACTGGCCTGAACTTATTGAATCAGCAAAAATGCTTCAGGAAATGTGGGAAAAAATAGGCGCTCGCGTTGAGATAAAAAATATTCAAGCAAGCGAACTGAAAAATAATTATATCAAGCCGCGCGAATACGAAGCTCTTTTGTTCGGAGAAATTTTAAATTACGATCCAGACCCGTTCGCTTTCTGGCACTCCTCGCAGAAAAAAGAATCTGGTTTGAACTTGTCTTTATATGATAATATAGAAGTTGATAAACTTTTAGAAGAAGCGCGCCAAGAAACAGATCAAGAAATCAGGGCTGAAAAATACAGAAAATTCCAGGAACTTGTCGTTGAGGACATTCCAGCAATTTTCCTATACAGCCCGAATTATTTATATTTACACAATAGTTCTGTGCAAGGAGTTGACCTCTACAACATCGTCATTCCTTCCAATCGATTTAATGGGATTGAGAATTGGTATGTGAAAACACAAAGAATATGGAAATAAAATTTCTACCCAGCTTTAGCTGAGGGTCGTAGAGGTTTTAACCTCGCGAGTATGTGTTTGTTTGTAAGTGAAATAAAAAAAAGAACCTATTAAAAGGTTCTGCATTTCAAATTCTTGTTATGCTACGATTTTCGTTAATTTCAAATCCCTCCCCTTCTCTTATTTGACTGATGGGCTTTCCCATTATTTTTTCTAATCTATCTCCATCAGACTCATTTATTTCAATAGGCGTCATTCCCTCGCCATGTTCTAACCAAACATAGTAGGGACGATATATTCCTATAAAAGAGTCGCTCATTCTCTGAACTGCAGATACTGATAGAAAATAACTTCCTGGTCCTAAATTCTTAAGGGTTGCCGATAATAATCTTCCTTCATTCTTTCCTTTTTGATACATCTCCTTTTCACTCATTGAAATTGGATATCCAACCAAGAAAAAACTACCGAGTAATCCAAAAAGCTTTTTAATAAATACCATATCATCCGAAAAAGCAAAATATCCCAATAAAACTAATCCTGCTATTTCCATCAGAAAATATATTTTGTTGCTCATTTCTTTCCCTCCAATTTTGTTGATTGCCTTTTATAAAGCAATCAAGTTTCCTTGAAACTACCTCAAACCTACCATAACCAAAAAATATGTCAACACTTAATTTAAATCTCAATCACTCAACTATAGATTTATCTTCTCCTGAATTCAAAGAAAAGATCGAAAAAATAAAACGAACGCCTGTTCCTAATTTTGCGAAGTATAGTCCTGATTTGGAAGAGATAAAAAAATTGAAAGAGAAATACAAAGACAAAAAAAATATTATTGTAGAAGGAAACGGCGGATCAATTTCAAATTTTCGGGGAATTTTTCAAGCGCTTGGAGACAAAGAAAATAAAAATGTTTTTATATTAGACACCGAAGATCCTGATTATGTAAAATATTTAAAAAACAAATGTCCGAAAGAAGATACGCTTGTGATTTTAACAAGCAAATCTGGAACAAGAATTCAAGTTTTGGCTAATTATTTTTCTTTTCAGGATTATCCTATTTTAACGATTACTCAAGATAACGACGGCGCGTTGAATCAAATCAGAAAAATAAAAAATCTTGATGTTTCGTTTCATCCAGAGATTGGCGGAAGATTTTCAGGACTAACGGAATGCGCTTTGACTCCCGCTGAAATTGTTGGGATAGATACAGAAGAGATAATTAAAGGCGGAAAAGAAATGTATGAAGCTTCACGCATTTTAGAAGCTGGGCTTCCAATTGAAAGCCCAGCTTCTAAAATGCTCCAACTCGCCCTTGCTCTTGACAAACTTGAAAAAGTAGGATACATTGAAATATTCTTGTCTATTTATTCCAAAAAACTATCAGGATTTTTTGAACTGATCAAACAACTTTTTCATGAAAGCGTTTGTAAAAATGAATTGGGACAAACAATCTACGGCGGAGAAGCGCCAGAAAACCAACATCATACTTTGCAAAGATTTATTTCGGGAAGAAAGAATACGCTGGGATTTTTTATTACTGTTAAAGATTCTACTTGTAAAAATAACCTAAAATTTGAAGTTGAAAAAAATCTAAAAAATATCAAATGCCGAAATATAACTTTAGAGAATTTAAATAATATTTCTTTAGATAAAACAATCAGAGCCGAGTTTCAGGGAACATGGCAGGATGTTATAGATAACAACATCCCTGCAATCCACCTTGAACTTGAAGAAATCTCACCTTACGCAATCGGACAATTTATGGCATTCTTTCAATATACTGCTTTTTACTCTGCTTTATTAAGAGGAGTAAATCCTTGTGATCAGCCGGGGGTTGAAAAAAGTAAGGAGAATATTTTTGGGATTATAAAAAAGTATTGACTTTTTTAGGAGAATACACAAAAAAAGTAAAACTAAATTTATAAACTGATAATTTTAACTTGACAGTTTAAGAAATATCTGATAATATTAAGCTAACAGTTTAATATTATCTATTTTTTATGTATCAAAGAACAATCTTATCAAGAATAATCCCCTTCTTAGCAAAAGATCAAGTTATAATGATCACTGGCGCGCGACAGGTTGGTAAAACAACTTTGCTTTTGTTATTAAAGAAATATTTGGAAGATAAACAAGAAAAATGCTTTTATCTCAATTTAGAAAATCCAAGCTATAAAAACACTCTTAATAAACATCCCGAAAATCTTTTTGAAATTATTCCTAAAACAGCTGGTGAAACAAAAAAGCAATATCTTTTTTTGGATGAAGTGCAATATTTAGATGATCCAAGCAATTTCCTAAAATATCATTTTGATGAGAACAGAAAGAATTTGAAAATTATCACTACTGGATCTTCGGCGTTTTATCTTGATCGTAAATTTAAAGATAGTTTGGCAGGACGGAAATTTATTTTTGAATTATTTGGTTTGAATTTTCACGAGTTTTTAGATTTTAAAAAAGATGATAAAATTAAACAATTTCATCATCAAAAAGTTCCAAGTATTTATCATAATAGATTAATAGAACTATGGAGAGAATATCTCACTTTTGGTTCTTATCCAGAAGTTGTTTTGAATGATGATCCAGAAATTAAAAAAACTATTATTGAAGGTTTAGCGCTTTCTTATATTAAAAAAGATATTTACGAAGCAAATATCAAAGAATCAGAAAAATATTTTCACATTTTAAGAATATTATCCGCTCAAACGGGACAGTTAGTGAACATCAATAAAATAGCCAGCATTATTGATTTGTCCGTTCCAACAATAGAAGGCTATTTGCGAGTAATGCAAAAATCATATCATCTTGCTTTAATCAGACCATTTTTCAAAAACATAAAAAAGGAATTGACTAAAATGCCCAAGGTCTATTTTTATGATTTAGGTTTAAGAAATTATTTACTGAATAATTTTGATTTGATTAGCAACAGATCAGATTGCGGACAGATTTTGGAAAATATTGTTTTCTTAAGATTTTTAAATCATCACAAAAGAGACAACATAAATTTCTGGAGAACGCAAGCGAAAAATGAAGTTGATTTTATTGTGGATAGAGAACAGGCATTTGAAGTAAAATTTAATTCCAAAAGTTTTCAAGAATCAAAATACGCTAAGTTTAAAAAGGAATACCCAGAAATTAAATTACAGCTTATTTCTTATAGTGATGTGGTTGAGGGATTGAAGAATGGAGAGTTTGTTTAGGAGAGTATTTTTGAAATTGTGGGAAGGGATTGGGAGATAAAAAAAGACCGATAGGTTTTACCCATACGGCTTTATTCTTCAAAAATATTTATTTATTATCCGCAAGCCCCATAATTGTTACTATCCCTTTCCTTTGAATAATCGCACTGTTAAATGGATTTAGATTCGTGGAATCCATAACAGCTTGTGCTCTTTTTTCTGCGTCTTCTCCTTCAAAAAATAAGACGCCTATACGATTTCCGTCTATTTTCACTATTTTATCCCAAATCATCAAATTATCCCTCCATATTAGTCAAGTATTGACTTCACCTTGTAAATTCCCACTTGGCAATTTATTCTCCTCGAGAAACTGCTAATATTCTTGCACATTTATAAAATTTGTCAAGAACAACTCCCATAGCACACAGAAAAACACTGACTAAAGGCACTGACAAACACAGATAAAAAATATTTAAATGTTAATATGACGCAACCCGCCGGGGTGGTGAAATTGGTAGACACGCAGCGTTCAGGTCGCTGTGGGAGAAATCCCATGGAGGTTCAAGTCCTCTCCCCGGCACAAGAGCTGTAGGGGCGGGTCGCGACCCGCCCCTACGAATTAAATACTTAATACTAAATCATGATTCAAAAAAAATACATCCAAAA
>DAOWDU010000033.1 GCA_030638825.1 bacterium
AAAAAAAGATATGATGGAAAATGGCAAATGATACTTTTTGATATTCCCGAAGAAAAAAGATATCTAAGAAATTTATTACGAGAGAAACTCCTTCTCTTGAAATATAAAATGCTTCAACGGAGTATTTGGATTTGTCCTTATGATGTCCAAAAAGAAACAGAATTTATTTTGAAAAAATATTCCCTTAATCCCTACATAAAGTTGTTTCTAATAAAGGAAATAGAGATATAGTATCTTTCTATGCGGTCGCACAGAAAGATACTATGAGTGAAAATTGAAGAAATGGTGAAAGATATTTTAAAAGTAAAAAAAAACAAAAAAATAAGCGTTTGTAATCCTAGGCTAAAATTTACAAACATTCGTATTTTTATTAAATGATAGTACATGATATAGTTCAATTAAGGCTATTGGAATAATTAGAATAAATCATGTTACCTCTATGCTAACTAAAATGTCAAGCAGATTAAACCTCAAAAATTTAAAAAATAAAAACATCCACATTGTCGGCATCAGCGGGGCGGAGGGGAGCGCTATTGCGGAGTTTTTGGTGGCGAATAATATTTCTTCAATTACCGGACATGATTTTTCTATGCGGAAAGATTTTAAAGGGGCGTTTTATAACACTCATCTAAGTTTGAAATTAGAAGAAAGAGAAAAAGCGTTAAATCATCTTTTAAATTTGCCGATAAAAATTAATTTTAAAGATCGTTATTTGGAAGGAATTGAAGAGGCAGACACTGTTTTTGTTTCGCAAGTTTGGTTTAAATATCCGCAAAATATGCCGATATTACAGGATTTGAAAAATAGGGGAGTGTTGTTTAAGACAATTACCAATTTATATTTTGAACTCGCGCCGTGTAAAATAATTTCTGTAACGGGGACGAATGGAAAGACGACAACGGCAAGATTGATAAATAGTATTTTTGAAAATTGGTTAGAGGTTGGAGTTCACTCTTCAGAGTGTAGAAATATAATTACAAATTTCGTTTACAGGTTAAAACCTGAGCTCCAGAAAAAACCAAAAGTTTATTTTGCTGGCAATGACAGACAGAATATTCAGGTTTTGGATAAATTAAACGCAATGACAGAAAATGATGTTTTAATTTTAGAGACAAGCAGCACGCAGCTTTTACTAAGTTCTGGAATTAGTCCGCATATTGGAATTATTACAAACATAACGCCAAATCATCTTGACGATCACGGCAGTTTTGAAAATTATATTGAGGCGAAGAAGAATTTAATTAGATATCAGGGTAAAGAAGATTTTGCGGTTTTAAATTACGACGATGATGTTGTAAGAAAAATAGCAGAGAAGCATAATAGGTCAAAAGTATTTTTATTTAGTAAAAGGACGGTGCAAAATGGCTCCACAGCCCTGCGGGGACTATGGAACCAACATGATGGATGTTTTGTTAGGAATGAAAAAATAATAATTAAGCTCAATAAAAAAGAGCTTGTTATTTGCGATATTAGCGATATTAAAATTATAGGAAAGCATAATTTGGAAAATGTTTTGGCGGCGGTTTCCACGGCTTGTTTGTATGGAGTAGATTTGGAAAGTATAAAAAAGGGAGTCATAAATTATACGGGAATAAAACATCGGTTAAAACTTCTTTATAATATCAACGGTATAAAATATTATGACGACACGCAAGCGACAACGCCAGAAGCGACAATTGCAGGAATTGAGTCTTTTGACAATGACATAATTTTGCTAGCAGGCGGGGATAATAAAAAAATGGATTATAAAAATCTGGCGGAAAAAATAAATAGTAAAATAAAACTGCTTATTTTGTTTCCTGGCAACGCTTCGGATGAAGTTGAAAAGTTGATTGATAAAGATAAAATAGATTTTGTCAGAGTAAATAATTTTTTTGAGGCGACAGGGGTTCTGAAAAAATATTACAAAAAAACCGCTACATTAAATAATAATATAACAGTTCTAATTTCTCCAGGAGTGGCGCATTTTTATTCAAAGTTTGTGGAAGATTCTGGGAAGAATTTAAGGGAGTGGGTCAAGTTATTGACATAGCTAAATTTGTCATAGTGAGCTTGTCGAACTATGATAAATTTAGCGCGCTTACCACCCTTCGGCAAGCTCAGGGTGACAATTCTAATTTATTTCTATTTTTCTTCCTCAATCAATTCCACTTCCAACGGCTCGGAGGAAATGACTTCATGCTCCGCACCGCAAGCGGGACAGACTAAAACTTCTCCTATATCAGGCATATCTTCTTCTACTGGAATTGGAGTTTTACATTCTTGGCAATTTGGCATAAATTTGTGATTAGCTGGTTATGGTTTAATTATAGTAAGGATTTTGGTTGAAGTCAAAAAATATCAGTGTTCATCTGTGCTTTAGTCAGTGTTTTCCTGTGTGCTATTAAATAATTCGACACAGATAAACACTGACTAAAGGCACTGAAAAACACTGATTTATTTTTGGCATTCTTTTTGTTAATTCAAAAATAGGGTATAATAAAAACAAAGAATAAAAATATTATTTATGACTAAATCCAAACAACTAAAATTTCCAAAAAACTTTCTCTGGGGTTCTGCGGTTTCTTCGTATCAGGTTAGTGGCGGGATTGAGAATTGCGACTGGTCGGAGAAATTTCCAGCGGGACAAGCGTGTGATTATTATAATAAGTACGAGAAATATTTTGATTTGGCAAAAGAGCTAAATCAAAATGTTCATCGTTTTTCGCTTTCGTGGTCAAGAATTCAGCCGGGAGAAGGAAAATTTAATCGTAAAGCAATTCTTCATTATAGAAAAATGCTCTTAGCACTGAGAGAGCGGGGGATAAAACCGATGGTTACAATTTGGCATTGGACTCTTCCTTTATGGATGGCGGAAAAAGGCGGATGGGAAAACTCAAAATTCCCAGAATATTTTAAGCAATATACAAGATTTGTAGTTGAGGAGCTTGATGACCTTGTTGATTTTTGGCTGACGACAAACGAGCCGATGATCTACACTTCTCTCGCTTATATTTTGGGAAAGTTTCCTCCTCAAAAAAATAATTTGTTAGTTGTCCCAAAGGTTTTTTATAATTTTATAGAAACTCACAAAAAAGCGTATAAGGCTATACATGATATTAACAAAAACGCGAAAGTCGGTCTCGCGCAAAATCTTTCCTTTGTGGATGCTTATCATAAAAATTCTGTTTTAAATAAAGCGACGGCAAGCGCTTTTAATTTTTTTAGAAATCGTTTGTTTTTAGAACTGACAAAAAATTATCAAGACTTTTTGGGTGTAAATTATTATTTTCACGACAGAATAAAATTCAGTCCTTTTTCTTTCCCTCCTTTAAAAATTAAAAACAAAGACAAAGAAGTTTCTGATCTGGGATGGGAAATATATCCTGAAGGGCTTTATTATGTTTTAAGAGATCTTAAAAAATACAATCTGCCGATTTATATTACGGAAAATGGACTAGCAGATAAAGAAGATAAAAAAAGAGCAAAATTTATTACAGAGCACCTCAAGCAAATTCATCGAGCTATTAATGACGGCGTTGATGTCAGAGGATATATGCACTGGTCTCTTCTTGATAATTTTGAATGGGTGGACGGATTTGAACCGAGATTCGGGCTTATTGAAATGGATTATAAAACAATGGGGACTAAAATTAGAGGAAGCGCGAGGGAGTATGCGGAGATATGTAAGAAAAATAGCTTGTCTTAGCTGTCATTAAAATATTAAAATGTTAAACTATGTCTTGGATCCTAATCACAATTTCCGCCCATCTTCTTAATGCTGTTGTTTTAATTATTGATAAGCATCTTGTTTCCAATACTGTTCTTCGTCCAGTTGCTTATACTTTTTACTCTGGCGTTTTTCAGGTTGGTTTTTTACTCTTAATTCCAATCGTTGGATTTACTTTTCCAGAAACGAGATATTTAATTATTGGTATTTTAAATGGCGCTTTGTTTATTTTAGCTCTTCTTATTTTTTACAAAGCGATTCGGTTAAGCGAAACATCAAGAGTCATTCCAATCGTTGGCGGATCTGTTCCGATCTTTACTTTTTGCTTGTCTTATTTATTTTTAAATGAGCGTTTAAATATTGCTCAAATTGCCGCTTTTATTCTTTTTGTCTTTGGCGGAATTTTGATGTCCACAAAATTTGACAATGGAAAGCTTATTATTATCAAGGGATTTTATTTCGCAATTTTAGCAGGATTTCTTTTTGCGGTTTATTATACTTTAACAAAATTCTTATTTTTAAACACAGCATTTTTTGACGGATTCCTTCTCTTGCAACTCGGTGGATTTTTGGGAGCGCTGTCGTTACTAATTTCTTCAAAAAACAGAAAAATAATATTTTCCACTCCACAGACAATCAAAAAAAGAACAGCATTCTTGTTTATCCCAAATAAAATTCTTGCTGCTCTCGCCGCGATAATGATTTTCTACGCGATTTCTATAGAAGAAAGCAGTGTCGCGATTATTAATTCCCTGCAAGCGTCGCAATATGTCTTCCTTTTAATTTTTGCGTTTATTCTTTCTAAAAAAATGCCTGATTTATATAACGAGCAGGTTGGAGGAAAGGTGATTATAAAAAAATTAATAGCGATTGGATTGATTGGAGTGGGATTGGTTTTATTGGTGGGATAAAAAAATAACAGCAGGAATATTAGATCCTACTGTGTTGTGATTTTTTTTCCATAGCTATTCTTACCACGATACCTACGCCCATACCTACTGCAACGAATGCCGTCAATTGGTCAATTCCCAACGAACCATACAAACTATATGGCGAATTCATGTAGATATAATTTATTACACCAACAGTTGCAAGCAATCCTGCTATAAAAGCAGAGCTTTTATAAGATGTCTGCAACAACGGCTTATAAAGTGATGTTGCAATTATTGCAAAAGTTATCCAAGCTATTATTGTTGCTCTAATAGCATATTCTGCGGACAACAAATGCCATATATTTAATACAACAAATGCAAGTATGGCTATAAAAGTTCCTACCGCTATACCTTCTATTAATCCTATTACAATTTCACTTTTCCGATTTTCTTCCTTACTGTTCAATCTTACTCCTCCATTGATATTTACTCTACAAAAAACATAACTCAAATTTAAAATTATGTCAATAATAAAAAACCGTAAAGTTTCAAAAAAGAAAATTATATTGATTTTAATTCTTTTTACTGTTATTATTTCAACAATATATTTCATCTATACCCCAAAAAGAGAAGATGTAAAATATGGCGTAACATTCAGCAAGCCCTTTGCCGAACATTTAGGATTAGACTGGAAAGAAACATATTTAGCTTTATTAGACGATGCTGGCGTAAAGATAATTCGCTTGCCGTCATATTGGACAGAAATTGAACCAGTCAGAAATAAATATTTATTTGAAGATTTAGATTGGCAAATTGATCAGGCGGAAAAACGCGATGTAAAAATAATTATTGTTTTAGGACAGAAACAGCCGCGCTGGCCAGAATGCCATATTCCAAAATGGGCGGAAAAATTAAATAAATATGAAAGGCAAAACGAATTGATTGAAGTAATGAAAAAAACCGTAGAGCGATATAAATACAAAGAAAATATTACCGCTTGGCAAATTGAGAATGAACCATTTTTGAAATATGGCGAATGTCCAGAATTTGATAAAAACTTTTTAGATCGGGAAATTGCTTTAGTTCGCTCTCTTGATAGTAGACCAATTATAATTTCGGACAGCGGCGAACTTGGCACTTGGTATAGCGCCGCCAAACGAGCGGACATTTTGGGAACGACTTTATATAGAATCGTCTGGAACGATCATCTTGGTTATGTCCACTACCCAATCGCCTCTGTCGTTTACAGAATAAAAGCGGCAATTATTATGTATATTACGGGCGTGGAAAAAATAATCATTGTAGAATTGCAAGCCGAACCGTGGGGACCGAAAATGATTATAGACACGCCGCTAGAAGAGCAATACAAATCAATGAGCCCAGAACAGTTTCGCGAAAATATAGAATATGTCCGAAAAATAGAATTCTCCGAGGCGTATTTATGGGGAGGAGAGTGGTGGTATTGGTTAAAAACTAAAAAAGGGGATGATCGGATTTGGGAAGAGGCGAAGGGAGTTTTTGGGGAATTGTAATTCTGTCATTATTTCACTCACTGCGTTCATTCAGGCTCCTCGCAATGACAGGCTAAAGTTGTCATAATTTTCTAAAACTATTATACTAAAATCATGATCAAAATATACAGAAAAAAATTAAATGATTTGCGATTGAAGAAAATAAATAAAACTGAAAGAGGTAGTTGGATTTTGGCTGTTGGTCCAGATGAAAAAGAAGTGAAATCATTATCTCAATCATTTAATCTTGATGCTACAATTCTTGAAGACGGGCTTGATGAAAATGAAATTTCTAGGATAGAGAAAGATAAGGCTGACAATTTCTATATGATTATGCGGTTTCCGATTGAGGATGATAATAATGAAATTATAACTATGCCGATTTTGGTTGTGATTACACAGGACAATATTATCACTTTGTGCAAAACAAAAAATAAAATTATAGACAATTTTTTAACGCATAATACTAATTTTTGCACAACACATAAAACAAACTTTCTCTTAAAAATTATTTTAGAAATTTTCGGAACTTATGATTTATATTTAAGTAGAATTTTAAAAGACATCAAAGCAAAGAAAATAAAAATCGGCAATCTGGAGAATAAAGATATTTTATTTTTAGTGCAGGAAGAAGAAACTTTAAATAATTTCGTCTCTTCATTATTTCCAGCGA
Source organism: bacterium (assembly GCA_030638825.1). Classification (GTDB taxonomy): domain Bacteria; phylum Patescibacteriota; class Minisyncoccia; order JAHIHE01; family JAGLIN01; genus JAGLIN01. Next base: position 6,766 of record DAOWDU010000033.1, read on the forward strand.
TAAATATTTTAGAAAAAATCCTGAGCGGCCGCTATATCACAATTTACGAAAAAGACAAAGACATTATGGAAGATCTTGTGATGGACAGCAATCAAACAATGGAACTTTCCAGAGCTGGTTCAAGATCAATCAAAAATATTAGAGAAGCATATTCAGCGATTCTGACAAACGAGCTGAATAAAATTATGAAAATTTTGACTTTCGTTACTATCTTTCTAACTATCCCTACAATCGTTTCCAGCATTTTCGGAATGAATGTCGCTTTGCCACTGGAAGGAAATCCATTCGCGTTTTTGTTTGTGATTGTTATTATATTTTTATTATCAGCTTTGTTTTTTGGGGTAATTAAAGGGAAGAGGTGGATTTGAATTAAGCATCTGTCATCCCAGAATTTTTTTCTAAAAGCGAAGCTTTAGAAAAAAATGTCTGGGATCCATTGCTACAATTTAATTTTATTATTCACAACAAAGCTTATTATAAGGTTTAATTGTAGCAGTGGATTCCTGCCTCCGCAGGAATGACATATAACAGAAAGTTCTAAAATAAAATCTATGTCTGCAATAAAAGAAAGATTTAAAATAATTCCAGCTGTTTATTTGGTTTTGAAAAAAGATGGGAAAATATTATTGTCGCACCGATGTAATACTGGGTATGAAGATGGAAATTATATCTTAGTTTCTGGACATCTTGAAGGAGACGAATCGTTTCGACAAGCGATGGCAAGAGAAGCCAAAGAAGAAGCTAATCTTGTTTTAGAACCTGATAATTTAAAAGTTTCGCATATTATGCACAGAAAGAAAGAGCCTGGCGGTGATTCCGAAAGAATTGATATTTTTTTAACAGTAAAAAAATGGAAGGGCGAGCCAAAAAATATGGAACTAGATAAATGTGATGATCTAGGATGGTTTTCGATGGATAATTTGCCAGAGAATATAGTTCCTTATGTTAAGTATGTTTTAAAACAAATTGAAAAAAATGAATTTTACAGCGAGTGGGGATTTTAGATTCTAATATTAAAAAACATGATAAAAAATATTATTTTTGATTGGTCGGGAACTTTAATTGATGATGTAATTTTTACTTACAGCGCAACAATGAAAGTTTTTGAAAAAATCGGAATAGAAGAAATAACATTAGAAAAATTCAAAGAAGAATTTATTCTTCCGTATATGAATTTTTATAAGAAATTTAAAAATAATCCTGACAAGAAAATTATAGATGAGTGGTTTGATAAAGAAATGGATTTAATTAACAAATCTAAGTTATTTCCAGAAGTAAAGGAAGTTTTAGAGTTTTTGAAACAGAAAGAAATTAAAATGATTATCTTAAGTTCTTATTGTCAGGAGAGTTTAGAACGAGAAATTAAAGACAATAATTTGCAAAACTTCTTTTTAAATATCAACGGAAGTGTTTATGACAAAACTGAAGCTGTTATAGAAATAATGCAAAAAAATAATTTTAAGAAGGAAGAGACTATTTGCATTGGTGATATGACATATGATATAGATATGGGCAAAAAAGCAAAGATAAAAATAGTAGCAATTTCTCAAGGATATCAATCAAAAGAAAAATTGTTTGAGAAAAATCCAGATTTTTTGATTGAGAATTTGGGAGAATTAAAAAGTTTTATTTTAAAAATATGAAATTAGTTTTTGATATTGAAACAATTGGGGAAGATTTTGATATTCTTGATGAAACAACTCAAGATGTTTTGACGCATTGGATTAAAAAGGATTCTTCAAATGAAAAGGAATATCAAATAGCATTAGAAGATTTAAAAGACGGGCTGGGATTTTCTCCGCTGACTGGCGAGATAGTTGCGATTGGAATTCTAGATGTTGATAAAAACAAAGGAGCTGTTTATTATCAGTCGCCAGATCAGGAAGAGCAAGATTTTGAGGAAGAGGGAATTAAGTTCAGAGCGATGACCGAAAAAGAAATGCTGGAAAATTTTTGGAAAGTCGCCGAGAAATATCAGGATTTTATTAGTTTCAATGGTCGCGCTTTTGATGTGCCATTTATGATGATTAGATCTGCTATTCACAGAATTAGGCCGAGCAAAAGTTTATTATCCAATAGATATTTAAATTTACAAACTTATAACGCCAAACACATTGATCTTCTTGACCAGCTAACTTTTTACGGCGCAGTCTATAGAAGAAAAGGCGGACTGCATTTGTGGTCTCGCGCGTTTGGAATAAAAAGTCCCAAAGCGGATGGCGTGACTGGCGATGATGTCGGGAAATTATTTAAAGAAAAAAAGTTTCTGGATATTGCCAAATATAATGTCGGAGATTTAAGGGCGACGAAAGAGTTGTATGAATATTGGGAGAAGTATGTGAAGTAGATTATAAATTGTCATTGCGAGGAATGGAGTGGAGCGATAGCGAAACGGAATGACGAAGCAATCCCGTGACTATGTCCAATAAATTTAATCACGGGATTGCTTCGTCGCCATTTCGTTCGCTACGCTCGCTCAGGCTCCTCGCAATGACAGCATTTGATTTAATAAACTAACCCAAAAACTATGATCATTACAACAACAGACGAAATTCCAGGGAAGAAAATTATTCAGACTCTGGGTCTCATCAAAGGAAATACCGCAAGATCAAGAAATGTTGGGCGGGATATTTTTGCTTTCGCGAAAAATATTGTCGGCGGGGAAGTTTTAGAATATACAAAACTTATTGCCGAATCAAGGGAACAGGCAATGGATAGAATGAAAGAAGAGGCGGAAAAAATGGGCGCGAACGCCATTGTTTGTTTAAGATTTTCCAGCACAACAATCAGCGGCGGAGTTTCAGAAGTTTTGGTTTATGGAACAGCGGTAAAGATTGAATAATTTGAAATAATAAAAATCATGGAAGAAGAAATGCCAATTTTTGTAAAAATTATTTTGCTCATAGAAGCAGGGTTGTTTTTATTCTTAGTATTTGCTATTATTATAAAAGTCGCGGAGAGAATAAAGGAATTAAAAAAAGACAAATACAAGAATATTAAGAAATAAAATATGTTTTGCCGCTTGACTTAAATTAAAAATAGATATATTATGGTAGTATAATAAGAATGAATAAAAATAGCCCCAAGGGCTGTTTTAAAAATCGGAAAATAAATCTTTAAATAAATTTTTTAATTAACAAAATGAATGTTATTAAAGGTTCAAGTCAGTATATTACTGAAGTAAAAACTGAAGCAAAAAAGATAAGTTGGCCAACTAAAAAAGTAGCAGTTAAAGATTCTGTTATTGTTATTGTAATAAGCTTGGTAACTGCCGCATTTTTGGGAGGTATTGATTATTTGTTATCGTATTTAATTAAAGAATTTGTTGTCTAATCGTTGGAGTTCAGGTTTTAACCTGTAAGCGTAAATTACAGACTAAAGTCTGAACTCCTAATTTTAATATAATTATATGCCAAAGCAAACAGCTGATTTTGGGAGGAACTGGTATGTTTTACATACTTATTCTGGATATGAAGACAATGTCTGCAGAAATTTGTTGCAGAGAATTGACTCTATGGATATGGAAGATAAAATATTCAGTGTTTTAGTTCCAAAAGAAAATAAAATAAAAATTAAGAACGGCAAAAGAAAGGTCGTGGAAGAAAGAATTTTCCCCGGCTATGTTTTAGTGGAAATGATTGTAACTGACGATTCCTGGTATGTTGTCCGAAATACTCCGAATGTAACTGGATTTATCGGATCGGGAACGACGCCAACTCCCATTTCAGAAGAAGAAATAAGGGCTCTTAAAAGCAGAATGGGAGTTAAAGAGCCAAAATATAAGATTGATGTTTTGGTTGGAGATATTGTAAAAATTAACGATGGGCCATTTAAAGATTTTGACGGCAAAGTGGATGGGGTTGATGAGGAAAAAGGAAAGATAAAAGTTTTGGTCCAGATGTTTGGACGGGAGACGCCATTGGAGTTGGATTTTTTGCAGATTAAAAAGATTTAGAATATTAAATATTAAATATTAAATATTATGTCAAAAAAAGTTGAAAAAATAATTAAGCTTCAAATTCCAGCAGGGAAAGCAAATCCTGCTCCGCCGATTGGTCCGGCTTTAGGACAGGCGGGAATTAATATTCAAGAATTCTGCACTCGTTTTAATAATGAGTCAAAAGATAAAATGGGTGATATTATCCCTGTGGAAATTTCGGTTTACGAAGACAAGTCTTACGATTTTATAATGAAAACTCCTCCCGCTTCAGAGCTATTAAAAAAAGCGGCTGGAATTAAAAAGGGATCTAAAGAACCACAGAAAGATAAAGTTGGAAAAATTACAAAAAAGCAATTACAAGAAATTGCGGAAATTAAAATGCAAGATTTGACAGCGAATGATATTGAAGGAGCAATGAAGATTATTACCGGGACGGCGAGGCAGATGGGGATAGAGGTGAAAGGGTAAAGGAATAAAGGTTATTTGATATAAAAATTTCTACCCAGCTTTAGCTGAGGGTCATAGAGGTTTTAACCTCGCGAAATTAAAACAAATTAAATTTAAAATTAAGATTATTGAGTCAATACTCGCGATGCTAAAGCATCTCTAACCCTCAGCTAAAGCTGGGTAGAAATATATTAATAATTAAGTGGGAGCGTTTAATTAAAAACGCATTATCACCACATAACAAAAAAATATGAATAGATCAAAACGGTATAAAAGCGTTAAGGAAAAAATTGAGAAGAATAAAAAGTATAGCGTTGAAGAGGCGGTGAAGTTTTTGCTTGAAAACGCGAAAGTGAAATTTGACGAGAGCGTTGAAGTTCATTTTAGAACTAATATTAATCCCAAACAAGCGGATCAATTAGTTAGGGGAGCGGTTGTGCTACCGCATAGTATCGGAAAAGAGAAGAGAGTCGCTGTATTTGTTGAGGGCGATAAAGTCGCAGAAGCGAAAGAAGCTGGGGCTGATCTTATTGGCGGAGAGGAATTGATAAGTAAAATAAAACAGACAAAAGAAATTGATTTTGATGTTTCTGTGGCTACTCCTGATATGATGAGAAAACTCGCTGGCATCGCCAAAATTCTCGGACCGAAGGGACTAATGCCTTCTCCGAAAACTGAGACTGTGACGACAGATATTAAAAAAACCGTAGAACAGCTTAAAAAAGGAAAGATAAATTTCAAAAACGACGATTCTGGAAATGTCCATCAAATGGTTGGGAAGGTTTCTTTGGGCAAAGATAAATTAAAAGAAAATATTACTTCTTACATTCAAGCGATTAAAGATTCTCGACCGAGTGGAGTGAAAGGGGAGTTTGTTAAAACTGTTACAGTGAGTTCTACGATGGGAGTGGGGATTAGGATTGGATTGTAGAAATTGTTAATGAGAATAATATTAGAAAATATTATTTTTTTAGGGGGAAACAAAACAATGAGAAAATATTTAGAATCATTAAGAAACAGCTTTAATTTGTTTGTGATGTTTGTTCTTGCGTTAATTCTTTCTGCATTTTTATTATTTTCTGTCAATACAAACGCGACTCAAGAAATTTCTTTATCAGATCTTGCGGAGAAAGTGCAAAACGAAGAAATAGAAAGTATCGTTGTTGAAAGTGGCAGTTCAAAAATAAATATAAAATTAAAGGACGGTTCTCATTTATATTCAAATGAAAATAGAAACACTTCTTTAGAGCGATTTCTTTTAGATAGTAATGTTAGTGTTGATAAAATTAAAGATGCAAATATAAAAATTGAAGGAAATAAGAGAGCTCTTTTTATGTCTTCGTTTCTTCCTTTTCTTTTTCCCGTAATATTGTTTTTTATATTATATTCCATAATTCTTGTTGGTTTTAAAATATTGTATATTGAAAGTGTGCCAAGACAAAAAATCAGTATCTTTATATTCATAATGTTTTTTTATAGTTTATTTTTAAGTCCCACTATTGCAACAGTTGTTTATAATAATTTAACAGAAAGTAGATCAATTGTCCTTTTTCTCAATTCTATATTTTCTCTACTACTTATCTTTTTAGTTCTCAAATATTATTTTCTACTTTCTGGAAAAAGGCTTCAGCAATTTTTTCTATATCTTATCGCCATAAACTTAATTCTTTCTTTTACTATAAATATGTTATATGTCTGAACAAAAAACAAAAAAATGTTGCAGTTGCAAAGCGCCGTTTTTAATCTTTGCTTTATTTCTTCTAGTTGCCGCGTTTTTTCTAAATGCTAACATTACCAATGAAAATGGCGCGAATGTCGGATTGAATACAGAAATGAATGTTGAAAATAATGTTGATGAAAATCAGGAGAAAACAGGCGAGCAAATAATTGAAACAAGCGAAGAAAAAGAAAATGTTATTTCTTATTCTTTTGACGCAAGTGATGAAGAAAAAACGGTTTTTTCCAGGCTTTTAAATTATGGCGAGGAAAATAATGTTGGAGTTGAATATAATAATAAATATAGTTACGGAGTTTTTATAGAAAATATTAGCGGAATTAAAAATGGCGATGATGGAAAATATTGGCAGTATTATGTTAATGATATTCTGGGCGATGTCGCGGCAGATAAAAAAGTTTTGGAAGAAGGAGATGAGGTAGAATGGAGATTTGAAGAAGTGCCGTTTTAGGTGTATTTGTAATTATTAAATGTCATTGCGAGGAGTGAAATTATCCGAAGGATAATTGAGCGACGAAGCAATCCCGTAACTACGCGCGAAGAATTTAATCATGGGATTGCTTCGTCGCCCTCTCACTCACTGCGTTCGTTCGGGCTCCTCGCAATGACAGTGAAATCATAAATATGAACAAATTAAAACTTATCTCAGCAGTAATGCTTATTTTTATCGGCGTAATTGGAAGGTTTATTTTGGTAAGTTATGTTGGCATTCCAAATTTAGAAATAATTACCGTTTTAGCTTTAATCGCAGGAATATATTTGGGCGGGATTTATATAATTATCGTCCCGCTGGCAATAATATTTCTAAGTGATTTGGTAATCGGCAATAATTATATTTTTATTTTTACTTGGACAGCGTTTATGTTTATTGGGTTATTTGGGCATTTGAGCAGAAAATATAAAAATAAATTAAATTTCGCGCATTCAGTGGCTCAGCCCCGAAGCTTCGGGGCTGAGCCACTGAATGCTAACGCATTAAAACTCTTTAAAAATAAATCAAGCTTTACAAATTCAGTGTTATTAGCTCTTATCTCTTCCATCTTCTTCTACCTCTACACTAACTTCGGCTGGTGGCTAATGTCGGGAATGTATGAACATACTTTGCCAGGATTAATAAGATGCTATTATATGGCAATCCCGTTTTTTAGAAATAATTTAATGGGCAATTTGATTTTCGTGCCAGTGGGGATTTATGTTGCTTCAAGGGTGGTTTGTTGGGTTGGGAATAAAAATTATATTAATCATATAAATTATAACTATGGAAGCAAAAAATAAAATAGTTATTGATTATCAAAGACTGGCGGAATTATTAAATGCTCATAAAATTCTTGGAAATAAAGTGGTGTGTACAATCGGATCATGGGATATGTTGCACATCGGACATCTTAGATATCTAAGCAAAGCTAAAAAGCAGGGAGATATTTTAGTTGTTGGCGTGGATAGCGATAAGGCAATAAAAATATATAAAAATAATTCTCTAAGGCCAGTTATTCCAGAAGAAGAAAGAATGGAAATGCTGAGTTATCAACATTTTGTTGATTATGTGACTCTTATTGATGATGTAGACGAAACGGGAGATTGGACGATGACTATCCTAAGAGAGATTAATCCAGATTTTTTTGTTGCTACCGAAGAGAGCTATCCGCCAGAACAAAGAGAAAGCATAAGTAAATTATGTGGGGAGTTGAGATTGTTTGATAGGCAAGCAGAAAATACTTCCACGAGCGATATAATTGAAAAAACTTTCAAGAAAAGATTGGAACATATTTTATCTAATATTAAACTATGAAAAAAGTAGTTGATCTAAAATATGCCAAATCCAAAGAATATAAAAAAACTTTGGAAACTATTAAAGAAACTGCCAAGTGCCCGTTTTGCAAGGAGAATTTTAAATACCACAAAAAGAAAATCCTTAAGACTTGTAAAAATTGGTTCATAACTGAAAGCAGCTGGCCGTACAAAAACGCAGAGTTTCATTTTTTAATTATTTCAGAAAAGCATAAAGAAGAATTCAGCGATTTAAAAGTTTCCGATTTTAAAACAGTTTCTGATTTAGCAAACTGGGCAATTAAGAAATACAAAATAAAAGGAGGAGCATTGACTTTAAGATTTGGCGACACTCAATACACAGGAGCGACTGTCTGTCATTTGCATTTTCATTTTATGTCTCCCAAACTTGATAAAAATAAAGAAGCAAAAGTGGTTAATTTTCCAATTGGTTAAAAAATTTCTTGGGAGTTCAGGTTTTAACCTGTAAATTATTACACTCTAAAGAGTGAACTCCAGATTTTGATTATAAAATACAATGTCAAAGCAAAAAATATTAATTCTTGGTGAATTTCCAGTATTTCATAAAGGATATGTTGAGTTTTTGAATGAAATAAAGAAAGACAAGAAAAGTCTTATTTTTTTTGTGGGGATTTTGAGTGATGAAGTTATTAAAGAATTAACATCTTTAGAAATAGATATTAGAAAAGTTCCTGTAGAAGATGCAAAACAAATAATAGATTCTTACATTTCGGTCAAAGAATATTTCTCTATAGAAAAAAATAATTTTTCTGAAGTTATAAAAAACATAAAACCTGATAAAATATTTATTTTACAAGGCGATAAGAGCGAAGATTTTGCAGAGCGGTATTTATTGAAAGATGATAAATATAAAAATATTATTAAATATCACGATGTTAGATTGCGCTGGTCTGATGATAAAGTTCAGGAATTTAAAAAAGAAGCATCGGATTTGCCAGAAGAAGAATTAAAAGAGCATCAAAAATTTATGGCTGAAGCGTTAAAAGAAGCGGAAAAATCCAAATGTTGGTGGAGACAAGTTGGAGCGGTAGCGGTCAAAGATAACAAAATAATTTTTCGAGGATTCAATAAAATGCTTCCGACTGAAGATGAGTGCTATAAAATCGGATGCATTCGCGACTCAATTGAACCAGGAAAAGATCCTGAGGTTTGCAGTGTCACCCATGCTGAAGCGTCTATCATTTCTTTAGCGGCGCGCGATGGCGTTTCTTTAAAAAATACAATTTTATATGTTACTCATTTCCCATGTCCCGCCTGTGCCAAACTTGTGGCCCTGGCTGGATTTAAAAAAGTAGTCTACTCTCGCGGTTCTTCTGTTTTTGATGGGGAAAGGGTTATGGCAAGCAGGGGAGTTGACATAGTTAAGATATAGGGTAAGATATAACTGGCATTGATAACATTCTTTGCTATTGAGGATATTGGAGGAATAAATATAACAAAAAAGAACGGAATATTTGCTAATTTGTCTTTGTCTCTTGGAGATATGAGATGGCCACCTATAGCAACTTACTTATTTGCCAATGTATGTTTGGTAACCAAGACAGGAAAAGTAGTATTGCTTCTTACTGAGGAAAGGAAAGACGGTAATATTTGGGTTGTTCCTGGCGGAGAACCTTTGTATAAAAATCTGGAGTCATTTCAAGATACGGTAGTTAGAGAAGTAGCTGAAGAATTGGGCATTGAATTGGACACAGAAGAGATGGAACTATTTGATGTTCAGATAGGATATCCAGTGGAAGGTAGTCCCTATGAAGATAAGGGCATAACCTCTATAATAGTTTCATTTGTGTATCATATCACAGCAGAGGAATTGGCGAATATTGAAATGAACGCAATTTCAGAGGAAGGATGCGATATAGTAGACATTTTGACAATAAAGGTGCCAAATATTTTAGCCAATATAGAACTTGGCACGAGAAATGTCTACCCTGCTCTTGAAGCAACATTGCGAAAATTAGGAAAACATTTGAAAAAAGGGAGTTAATCCCTTTTCTTTTTTTATTTTGAAAAGTATGATAAACTAAACTCAGACCTAAAATAAGATATGATGAAAACCAATCAAAAAAACTTAGAATTTCCAGTTCAATCTGCTTATTTCGTTGGGTCTTTAGTGCTGGTAAATAACAAAGGAGAAATACTTTTGGCAAAAGAAAGAAATAATTATGATGTTTGGACAGTTCCTGGCGGGGAAGTTGATTATAAAGACAAAGAACAATTTATTGATGCGGCGATTAGAGAAACAGAAGAAGAAGTTGGGATTAGTGTTGAGAAAAATAATGCGGAATTAATTGATGTCAGAATTTCTTACGCGGAAGGGGATAACCCATACAAGAAAAATGAGATTTTTATTCCAGTCATTACATATATTGCGAAACTTCCAAAAGGACAAGAAATAAAACTAAAAAGATCGGAAGATGAGATAGAGAGAAAATATGATGTGGAAGAATATGTTTGGATGAAGTTAGATGAGATAATTAAGAAAAATATAAAAGTGCACGAGAATTTTGTAAAAACCATTCCGAAAATTAGGGAGTGGATTGAGAATAATAAATATGCAGGAAAATAAAAAAATAAACTGGCCGGTTTGTTCAAATGAAAATTTGGTCTTGGGAAATACAGAAAGCGAAATAGTGATTGCGACTCTTTGGACGCCAACAAAAAAAATTACGGATGAATTAGATTCGAATTCTTTTTGCGTTGCCGGACAACTTTATTCAAAAGAAGGAATAAATTTCATAATTAGAAATATTCTTGCCAAACCCTCAGTCAGATACTTGATTGTCTGTGGAACAGAGCTTTCCGGAAGCGGAAAAGTGTTGGTAGATTTTTTTAAAAAAGGAATAGATGATGATTATTTGGTTATTGGAAACGATTTTGCTAAAATACATAAAGAGATACCGAAAGAATTTTTAGATTTAATTCGTAAAAATGTTAAGATTGAAAATTTAGTTGGCATTCAGGATATAAGTGAAATAAAAGAAAAAATAAATAACTATAAGCCCATCAACAAACCTTTCTCTGAGCCTAAAATTTTTCCAGACGCAAAAAAAGAAGAAACAAAAATATTTCCAACAGATCAATCCGTTTTCAAAATTAGAGGAAAATATATTGGTAATGTCTGGTTGCAGATTCTAAAAAAGATTCTAAAATTTGGAACTGAAAATCCGACCTGGTATGGCGGAAATGTGAAAGAACTTTTCAATATTGCGGCAGTAATAACTGATGAAGATCCGACAGATTCTAAAATGTTTCCTTTTATGCAAGTAAGCAAAGAAGATATAGAAAAATATGCTGCTAATATAATGAGCGGCGAGAAGGGTGATGAGGTCTATACTTATGGCGAGCGGCTTTGGAATTACAAAGGAATAAATCAGGTGGAAGATGTGATAATACCATATTTGAAAAAATACCCTACTGACAGGGCGGCGATTGCGATGATGTTTGATTTAACAAACGACCACAAGGCGGAAAGGGCGCCTTGTATGACTCAGGTTCAGGCAACAGCGTTAGGTGACGAGTTAAATTTGACAGCATATTTTAGAAGTCATGCTATTTTTTCTGGATGGGTTTTAAATGCTTTTGGGCTTAGGACAGTTCAAAAACATATCGCAGATAAGCTTTCCAAAAAAATGGGGACACTCACAATTTTTTCAAATTGCTCGCATATTTATGATAACGAATGGCAAACTGCAGAAGGAATAGTAAAAAAATATGGCAACAAAATAAAATTTGAAGCGTCTGATCCAAGGGGATATTTTATGATCAGTGTTGAAAATAAAGATATTGTCGTAAAACATTATACGCCAAAAGGAGAATATATTCAGGAATTTTGTCAGAATGGAATAGGAGAAAACGCATCTGTTTTAATGTATAGAAAGTTATTGTTAGCTGATGCAGTATCAGAAATTTCCCATGCATTTGATTTGGGCGCAGAATTGCAAAAAGCAGAAATAGCGATTAAAAATAATTTAAAATATATTCAAGACAAAGAATTAAAATTATAAAAAATAAAATATAATCCTATGTTTAAAAAAGTAAATCCTCGCCAGAATTTTCCGGAGATGGAGAAAGATGTTCTAAAATTTTGGGAGGAAAATAAAATATTTGAAAAGTCTGTAGATAATAGAGATGACAAAAAAACATACAGCTTTTTTGACGGGCCTCCGTTTGCGACGGGGATGCCTCATTATGGTCATGTTGTCGCAAGTCTGATTAAAGATGTTGTCCCGAGGTTTTGGACGATGCGGGGGTATAAAGTTGAAAGACGATGGGGGTGGGACTGTCATGGATTGCCGATTGAGAATTTAATAGAGAAAGAACAAAATATAAAAAATAAACAAGAAATTGAGAAGATGGGAATTGATAAGTTTAATGAAGCGTGTTGTAATTCTGTGCTTCGTTATGCGGATGAATGGAAGAAGTTTATCCCGCGAATGGGCAGGTGGGTTGATATGGAAAATGATTATCGGACAATGGACTGGAAATACACAGAGTCAATCTGGTGGGTTTTTTCGGAGCTTTATAAAAAAGGATTGATTTATGAAGGCTATAAATCAATGCATATTTGTCCGCGATGTGAAACGACTTTGTCTAATTTTGAGGTTACGCAGGGATATAAAGACATCACGGATTTGTCAGCGACGGTGAAATTCAAGTTGAAATATCCTGCGGGAAAAACCGGCAGGGGAGTTGGCGCGCTTATTTATAATGATAAAAATGAAGTATTACTCTTAAGACGAAATGAAAATGGGAGAAGAAAAACTTGGGCGATGCCAGGCGGAAAAGTTGACGAAGGAGAAACTTTTGTTGAAGCACTAAAAAGGGAAGTTATGGAAGAATTGGGAGTTGAAATTAAATCAGCGAAACCGTTTATTGCCAAGCCGGATATTTTTGAAGGACGACTTTTTGAGACAGTGTGTTTTAAAGTCGAAATTAAAGATGAGCCAGTAATAAAAGAAAAAGATAAAGTAGATAAACTAGAATGGTTTTCACTTGACAATTTACCAAAAATTGATTATCCGCCATCAAGAGACGCACTTGAGGTCTACAAACAGAATAAAAGCGTTTTTTATTTTGATGTTGATATGTCAAAACCGTTATCAGTGGTTTATATCTTGGCGTGGACAACGACGCCTTGGACTTTGCCAGGGAATGTAGCTTTGGCGGTGGGCGATAGTATTAAGTATCAAGTAGTAAGTATTAAGGGGGAAGATGATTTTTATATTTTGGCAAAAGATAGGGCGGGTGAGATTTTTAAAGACAGAGAATTTGAAATCTTGAATGAAATTGATAGCAAAGAGTTGGTCGGTTTGGAATATGAGCCAGTTTTTAATTATCTAAAAAGAATCATAAAAAGAAATTTAACTCCGAGAGTTTTAAAAATGTCTGAATCTAATAAGGGAGTGGAACCTCAATTTGCTAGAAATATAGATGCTTATACTGAAAAGGAGTGGAAAGACTTAATGAAAAAAATGGATGAAAGTGCTGATGTAATTGAATATTTTAAAAATAATGTATATAAAATTTATAGTGCCGAATTTGTAACAACGGAAGACGGAACCGGAATTGTTCATATTGCGCCAGCGTTTGGAGACGATGACTATAAATTAAGCAGGAAAAATAATATTCCTATGATTCAACATGTAAATATGAATGGTAGGTTTAGTGAGGATATGACTGAGGAGGTTGGAAAAAATTATGAGGAATTTACAGAAAAAATAAAGGATAAAAAAGCAACAGAACATTTTGGTAAATGGCAAGGAATAGAAGTAAAACCGAAAAGAAATCCGAGGGAGACGGATGAAAAAATTGTGAAATATCTCGAAGATAATAATAAATTATTTAGCAAAGAAAATTACAAACATAGTTATCCGCATTGCTGGCGGTGTGATACGCCACTTTTGAATTATGCGACGAGTTCTTGGTTTGTGAAAGTGACGGAGATTAAGGATCAAATGGTGAAAAATAATAAGGAAATAAATTGGACTCCGGAATATATTAAAGAGGGGAGATTTGGAAAGTGGCTTGAAGACGCGCGAGATTGGGCGGTTTCGCGAAGCAGATATTGGGGCGCGCCGTTGCCAGTTTGGCGATGCGAGGGGTGTAAAAATATAGAAGTGATAAATTCTATTGATGATTTAAGAAGTAAAACTGATCAGAAAATAACGAAACTTATTTTATTGCGGCACGGCGAGAGTGAAAACAATGTAAAAGATATTAAAGCGGGACAGCTTGAGGGCTATCCTTTGACTAAAAA
>DAOWDU010000012.1 GCA_030638825.1 bacterium
AAATATAATCCTGTTGGTATGTTTATGAAAAATAATAAATTATATCTTGATATTAGCGATGATAGGGGGGCTGGCAGCGGAGAGGGGAATTTGCTTAGATATTATACCGAAGACGGGGAAATATGGACAAGAGACAGTTGTCTTTATTTAATTCCTGAACTTTATTTTAACGGGAGCGATGGAATTGATCCATTTACCATAACAGGAAATAGCGATTGTGTTTATTCTCCTGTATCGCTTTGCGATGATGAGCCCTTCGGAACGGCTATTGGCGGTAATGTTTATCCCATAGATCTAAAATATAAAAAGCTTCATTTTCTGGGACAACTATTTACGGCAGCTGATTGTGGACAGGAAAGATTAAGTCAAATTGACGGAGTTGATGGAGAAAATTATATTCTTGGTCCAAGAATTGTTTTAAAAAATAATCCAAGTCAAGAACTTGTTAATGTTTTTAAATCAATTGGTTTTAATTGTTGCGACAAAGTCCTTGATGATGAATGCAAAGAATGGTCTCATGACAATTATTCAATTAAAATAAGCGAACTGCTGAAATTAGAGCCATATCATAAAAATTTTAACAGAGATGATTGTATAAATTGCGGTTGATCATTTTTTTATTTTTAAATTTTTAGATTAAAATATTAAACCCAATTTTATGTCAATCAAAAATCAAAAACGATCTTCTAAAAAAGAACCTTTTTTCTTAATGACCGTCAAAACACTTTTAGCGATTTTATTATTCACGGGAATGGGAGTGATTGTTATCGGTGGCGGGTATATTATTTTGGAGAATTGCAAGGTATTAGATAATAGACCGGTTTTTTTTGAGAAGCAAGTTTTTTTAACAACAGATAAAACAGAATACCAAACAGGCGAGGAAGTGAAATTGACGGTTAGGAATAATTTGGATAAAGGAATTCAGATTTATAATGTAGCCGTTGAAAGATTCAATGGCGTTAAATGGATGGATGTTAGATACGATATTGAATGTCCTTGTTTGACATACTGTGAAAAAGAATTGCCATTGATTATTAAAGTGAGTGATAATAAGATATATAACTGGGATCAGCTTGATTTTAATTGTCAATTATCTGAAAATGGAAAGTATAGATTTGCGGTCAAGTCGGAGCTAAATACAGGAATGGATAATTACGGAGCGGAAATAATAATTTATGAACCATCAATATCTTATTCTAATGAATTTATAATAAAAAGTAATTTGGTTGAGATTGGAGTAGTAGATTATTGTTCAGAAGATAATGACTGTGAAGCTCGTTTTTCTCATTGCAATTGTAAGTATAATTGCGTAAATAGGAATATAGAGGTAGATGACTGCACGGTCGAGTGTAATGTAAGTGGACCAATACTTCCCATGTGCGTTTGCGAGAATAATAAATGTGTTGAAAAATCTTTAGGTTCAGGAGAATTATCTACGGAAGATATCATTATATTCCTGATCCAACAAATGGGCGATGATAATGTTTCACAGGAAATTAAAAACGCAATTCCGGAAAAACTTTACGATTACGGCAAAGAAGCAATTCCTTGTTTGATTGAAGCGCTGGATGATGAAAGGGTTTTTGATTCGTGCTATGTGGGACCAAGTGGTATGTTGAGATTCTCAAACGACGAGTGTAATCAACAATTTCTGGTTAACTCTAAATGTATGGAAATTATAAAAGGAATAATAACTCCAAGTCCATATCCTAAATGTGCTTCACATAATAAAGTTTATCGTTTTTATTATCAAGTTGACAATTGGCAGCAATGGTGGAATGAAAACCAAGACAAATCCTTAAATGAAATCAGAAAAATGGTTCGTGATTATTATAGGGCTAAGGAAGAGGAAAATAATTATCCGGCAACAGGTTATCGCGGGGAAGAATATGATTATTTGGATATAGCCGGGGATTTAGAACATGATGATTTTCTTTTAAAATTTGAAGAAGTTTGTGCTGGTTTTGATAATCTTGAACAAGTTGACTATTTGAAATGGCCGATTAAGTGCGGATGCTTAAACGCTAGCAAACATAGTTGCTATCGGCATTTTGCAGAATATAATAAAGATGCTTCTGTCTGCGATAAAATAACATGGGATGTTTTCGGTAGAGATAATTGCTATTGGGCGGTGGCTATTGAATTAAACAAGGCCAGAATGAATGACAAGATTGATTTTTGCGGAAAGATAGAAGATGTGGGTATTGAAAATCACGCGAGGCAAAAAGCGTGTTTTGAATTGGCTAAATAAATTATAATAAAAATATGGAACAATCAACTAATCAAAATCAAAAAAACCAAAGAATTTTGGGCAAAAAATCGAAAAAGTGGCAGAAAGCGGGGATTGTGGTTTTAGGATTGCTTTTAATTTACATTTTTATAAGTTCTTTTTTTGCTTAAGATCTGATCCTGATTTTACTAAAGATCCAGAATATATTTCCTGTTTTCAAGATTCAGATTGCACTGCCAGAACCTGTGGTTGTTTGAATGAGAAAGGAGCGAAAAATTTTAGTTTTTTTATGGACAACTTTTTGCGGAGGGGGTTTAATGTGTAAAATTCCTTCATCATGCACTTGCCAAAACGGACAGTGTATCAGTAATTATGATTATGAAGATGAGGAGTTTTATAAAAAGACAGATACAGAAAAAATAGAGGATGTTTTTATGATGCGTCTTGAAGCGCAGAAAAACTGTGATATAGAATTATCCAATTCCATTATTACTGAAAAATCAAAAGAAATAATACATTCTACTTGTTCTAATATGGCAAATGAAAGAAAGTGTTATGTGAGAAAAGATTTCAAGATACTTGCTAAATCAGATACGGCTATATTATATTTTTCTCCGTTTAATCATAAAACCGGCTGGCCGTTTTTCTTTGCCAAGGAAGATGGTAAGTGGAAAATAGATATGCATAAAATGGCTTTTGGCATTACAATGGGAGGCAGCGGCTGCGCTACCGGCTGGAGTTGGAGAGATGACGAAATAGTGGAAGAATTCTGTGGTTATTTTGAAGAGGGTGAATGTCCAGAAAAACGATAGAAGTGTAAATAATAAAACAATTTAGGAATAAATAATTTTCCTTCTTAACTGTTTGTTTCCTTTTTGGTATAATAGAAGAGAGTAAAAAGCCAAATATTGGCAAAATAATGTTTCCCCCCTTTATTTTATTTTTGGTTCTCATTTATAAGCTTTACAATTCTAAAACTAATCTTATGTCACATACATGTAAAAATCTTCTAATCCGCTGTATGGATTTTCGGTTGAATAAGGAAGTGAGAAAATGGATTGCCGAGTCGGATTTATTTGAAGGCGGGCTTGATATTATTTCTTTGGCTGGCGCAAGTAAAGATTTGATTGATGGAAGTAAAGAAGTAAAAAATAATTTTTTGAAACATATTGGCGTTTCTGTTGATTTGCATCAAGTGAAAAAAATTATTATTTTTAATCACAGCGACTGCGGCGCTTACGCGCAGGATTATCAATTTAGTTCGCCAGAAGAAGAAAAAGAAAAACAGCTGGAAGATATGAAAAAAGCGAAAGAGATAATTCTGGAAAAATATCCGGAAGTGGAGGTGGTTTTTATTTGGGGGGAGTTGAAGGATGAGGAAGGGGAGGAGATTGAGTTTGAAATTTTATAAATGGCACACTGATAAATACAGACTTTCAGCACAGATAAACACTGATAAAAAATGTATGAACTATCAACATAATGATTTAACTAAAAAGATTATTGGATGTTTTTATAATGTTTATAATTCTTTGGGTTACGGATTTTTAGAAAAAGTTTATGAAAATTCTTTTGCTCTTGAATTAAAACAAAACGGATTATTTACAGTCCAGCAAATGCCAATCAAAGTTTCATATAAAGAACAGCCAGTCGGAGATTATTTTGCTGATTTGGTAGTTGCAAATAAAATAATACTTGAATTAAAAGCTCAAGAAGTTTTGGCTCCAGAAAATGAGGCTCAATTGTTAAATTATTTAAAAGCAACAGAATATGAAGTGGGGTTACTTTTAAATTTTGGCAAAAAACCAGAGATCAAAAGAAAGATTTTTTCAAACGATCTAAAATAATTCGACACAGAAGAACACAGACTAAAGCACTGAAAAACACAGATAAAAATAATCAGTGTTTATCTGTGCTGGAAGTCAGCGTTTATCAGTGTGCTATTAAAATAATATGAAATCTCTCAAATCTATCAAAAACCTAAAAAACAAAAAAGTTCTTGTGAGGGTTGATTTTAATGTGCCAGTTGGGGATGATGGGATTGTGGATGACAAAGAAGACTGGCGAATGAAAGCGGCGTTGCCGACGATAGAATATTTGTTGGAAAAAAAAGCGAAGGTTATTTTGATGACTCACTTAGGAAGGCCAGAGGCAAGTCAAAAATTCATAAAGTCAAAAATTCATAAAGTCAAGAATCAAAAATATAGTTTAAGACCTGTAGCAGAGCGGCTTGAAGAACTTCTAAATCGTAAAATAAAATTTGTTAATGATTGTGTCGGCGATAAAGTTAAAAAAGTAGCTAATGAAATTAAGACAGGTGAAATAGTAATGCTGGAAAATTTAAGATTTTATAAAGAAGAAAAAGAAAATAATAAAGAATTCGCCAAAGAATTGGCTGGGCTTGCTGATGTCTATATAAATAACGCTTTTTCAGTTTCTCATCGCAAACACGCTTCCGTTGTCGCGGTTACAAAATTTTTGCCGTCTTACGCCGGATTACTTTTAGAAAAAGAAGTGAAAATATTATCAAAGGCGATAAATAATCCGGAAAAGCCAGTAATTATTATAATAGGCGGAGCAAAAATAAAAACAAAGATTCCTGTAATAAAATATTTATCAAACAAATTTGATAATATCTTAGCAGGCGGAGTGGTCGCGAATGTTATCTTAAAAGCAAAAGGAGTTGATATTAAAAATTCTTTGCTGGACGATATCAATATAAACGAAGTTAAAAAAATTAGTTTTAAAGATAATAAGCTTCACATTCCTGTTGACGCAGTTGTTTGCAATAGTAAAAATAAAGTAGTTTTATCGGCTATTGGAAAAATTAAAAATAACAAAATTTTAGACATTGGTCCGGAAACCGCAAAATTATATTCAAAAATAATTTCTGATTCTAAAACTATAATTTGGAATGGTCCGATGGGATTGTTTGAAAAAGAGGAATTTTCTTCGGGAACAAAGGCAGTCGCAAAAGCAGTCGTAAAATCTGAAGGATATGTTATAATCGGAGGAGGAGACACAATTGCCGCGGTAGATAAATTCGGAGATTTGAAGAAAATAAATTATATTTGCACTGGTGGGGGAGCGATGTTGGAATTTTTGGCGGGAAAAGAATTGCCGGGATTAGAAGCGTTGAAATAAGTTATAATATTTTAATCAGTTACTATCTATTACTATTAATATCTAAGTTATCATTATGACAAACAAACAAAACCAAACAATTTCTCTTTCAAATTTGCCGAGTATCATAATAGCTGTTGTTTTTATTGTCGGCGTTGGCGCTGTTTATGGATTGATTGGATATCTGTTTTCTGGGATTAAAGAAAATGTAACTCCTATAATTCAAAAACCGTCTTTGGAAATTACAGATAACTATTTCGGGAATGAATTTATTCAAGTTAAGTCCCCGCAAAAAAACGCGACAATAAAAAATCCTGTTTTAATTTCCGGAAAAGCGAATGTTTATGAAGCGAATGTCAGAATCAGAATATCAGACGATAATAAAAATATCTTAGCTGATGATTTTATAACTGCCGGTGGCTGGATGGATAAATTATATTCGTTTGAAAAAGAAATAGGTTATGAAACTCCGCAAACTGAAAATGGTTTAATAGAAATTTTTGAGGAGAGCGTGAAAGATGGGAGTGAGATTTATAAAGTTGAAGTGCCAGTAGTTTTTGGGGATTATGAAGATGCTTTTTCGGATTGGAAAG
The DNA here is from genome assembly GCA_030638825.1 of bacterium. GTDB lineage: Bacteria > Patescibacteriota > Minisyncoccia > JAHIHE01 > JAGLIN01 > JAGLIN01. The sequence goes on from DAOWDU010000012.1 coordinate 5,947, forward strand.
TTTATCGGAATGAGGAGTATGGGGTAGAATTTAAATATCCAAAAGAATGGGGTGATTATAATGAGATTAAAGAAGAAGAGAGACTTCTTAGAAAAACTAGAGGTAAGACATATAATTTTGATAACTCTGATTTCAAATTATCTTTTGAAAGAAAAGGGTTTGAAGTTGAGAATCGGTTTTATGTTTTTACATTAGATCTTTTGCCAGCTCGTTTTGGAGAAATAATTGATGTTGATAATTATTGTAGCTCAATAGAAAAAGAAAATAATTTTGTAGGTCTAAATCTAAGTTGTAAAGTTGTTGAATTAGACGATCAAAAAGGAATATTAAGAGATGACATAACTTGTATAGGCGGTTCAACTGGTGGAGAGATGGGTTGTAATTTTCATAGGATTTTGTTAGTAAAAACTAAAAGTTTGGAATATCCATTATTTATTGTAAATACTTCTATAGAATACTACAATTATTATGAATCATGTGACTATTTTTCTGAGAAAGGTAGTTGTTTTGATGGAGCTGAGAAAAAATATGAAGAAGCTCTTGAAAAACATAAAAATAAAATAGATACTTTTGACCAAATCCTTTCCTCGTTCAAATTTATAGAAGAAGATGAAACTGTGGATTGGCAGACTTATCGGAATGAGGAGTTTGGATATGAGATGAAGTATTCAAAAAATGTGGTTGAAATTTTTTCAGATAGTGTTTTTGAAAGAGGCAGTAAAGGAAATCCTAGTTTTAAAATTAAAAGTGGAGGACATTTTGCTCTCGGAGTTTGGGAAAATCCAGAAAGGCTATCTTTTAAGGAATGGCTTGAAAAGAGGGATGCTATGGGAACAACTTATAGTGTTCAGGAAGTAATGATTGGCAATCACAAAGGATATAGTGCGTTAAATTTAATTTATTCTTGCCACATTGAATGGAGGGGAATAGAAAAAGAAAATAAATTCTATACTTTCGGGGTAGAAATTTGTGAAGATGATAGAGATATATCTTTAGAAACATTCAATCAAATCCTTTCCACTTTCAAATTTATAGAAAAATAAAATGAAAATAACGCATCCTTTGCTACGGCTCGTTTGACATTCCAAATATATAGATTTTATTTTTTTTATTATTAAATCATCACTATGCAAAACAAAACAAAAAAACCAGAAAAAACAATCTCTCTTTCAAATCTGCCAGGCATTATCGTCGCCGTTGTTCTTATCGTTGGCATTGGCGCTGTTTATGGATTGATGGGATATCTGTTTTCTGGAATTAAAGAAAATATAACTCCTGTGATTCAGGTGTCGGAGAATAAGAGTAATCTAGATAAAGTTGAAGAGCCAGTGGTTTTTGAGGAGGAAGAAGATATTTCAGATTGGAAAGTTTATCGGAATGAGGAGTTTGGGTTTGAACTTAAGTATCCAGACTCTATAAAAGTTGTTACTTTTCCTAATAGCGATTATCAAATAGATTTTAGAGGAAGTAACGAAATGAATTATGCTATAATGGTGACTGCTAGAGTGAATTCCAAAATTTCTAATAAAATTAGTAATCCAGAATGTTATAGAGAGATTAATACAGAAATGCTTAATAATATAAAATGGAGTGTTAATGACTATCTATGCACTATAGGAGGAAAAATTTCTACCACTTGTTATTCAACTGTCTATAATAATCATATCTTTGAGATATCTTTCCATGGTAATGATCTGACAAATAAAATATCAGAATTAAATCAAATTCTTTCCACTTTCAAATTTATAGAAAAAGACGAGATTGCGGAGTGGAAGACTTATAGGAATGAAGAGTATGGGTTTGAGGTGGAGTATCCGGGCGATTGGGATAATCCTTTGTGGCAAGAAGATGAATATAGAAAAGGAATTACATTTGGTTGTCCCGTATTTGATTTTGAAGGTAATGAACATTGTTCATTATCGTTAAGAATATCTGAGGCTATAACAAAAAGTGAAGCAATCAGAAATATTAGTATTAACATAGGAGCTTATAAAAAAGAAGATGTAATAATTAATGAAGGCGGCATACCTACAATTAAAGAATTTACAGTAGATACAAGAGAGGCAATAACTTATCATGACGCTGGCATTTGTGTTGAAGCATACACAAAAATATTTGATAGTAAGATGACCGTTTTATTCACAGATCGTTGTAGTGTTTACAAGGGTGAGATTTTTGATCAAATTCTTTCCACTTTCAAATTTATAGAAAAAGACGAAACTGCGGATTGGCAGACTTATCGGAACGAGGAGTTTGGATTTGAAGTGGAATATCCAAATGAAATTATAGAGGAAGAAGATGCATTCTTTTTCACGGGGCTAATAGATAAAGACACAATTGTCGTAAAGATTTTATTTAAAAGGAACAAAAGCAGTGATGATCTTGTTTCGGATATAGAAAAAGATATTATTGTTCAAGAAGCTGGAGCTATTACATCAGATAAAATGGTTTCTTTTGGTGATACACTGAGCAGAAAAATTGTCTATAGTTTACCAACGGGCACAAATAGAACTATCTATTATATTGAGCGTGATAAAGATACCATTGAGATTATCTGGGGATATTACGAAAGAGAAAATATTAAAAATATTGAAAAAATTCTTTCCTCGTTCAAATTCATAGAAAAAAAATAAAATGCAACTAACCCACCAATACAAAAATACAAAAATACAAAAAGAAATTAGCGGGAATGCTGATCTTCTTTTGGGGAATGATTTGGGGAATTATTTTTATTTGACTAATGGAAAAGAGACAAAATATCAGGGATTTTTTTACGCGGATGGAAAAAAAGATAAAAATAAATTGGCGGTTTATAAAATAATTGATCAGATTAAGATTTTAGGCGATTCTAAAATAACAGAAATTAAAAACAGTTTTTTTGAAATTGAGAGAAAATCTGAAAATAATCTTAGCGAGAAATATTTTATGCCAGACGGTTATAACTCGCTTTGCTTAAAAACAAATAAAAAAACGAAAGCGGAAATTGTTTTAGATGTGCGTTATCCTTATGATTCAAGGCAGATGGGCAGAGTTTATAACATTAAAATAGAAAGAGAACACACCCTAATAAAATTTACAAAACGACGCAATTTAGCTGAGGATGGATTAGATGATAAAAAAGAATTTATTTTGTATCTGGCGATAAAGACTGATAGATATGATTACAAAAAAATAGGAGAGTTTTTTTCCAAGCATTATCAAAAAGATGAAGATAGAAATTCATATCCTTGCGACAGATTTGTTTTTAAGGCGCTGGAAATGGAATTTAAAAACGCCGTTTTTTCGGTAGCCAATAGTCCCCAAAAAGCATTAACAGAAGCTAAATATGTTTTTGATAATTTTAAGGAATTGCGCGAGAAAGCAAAAAAGGATACTTATCAGAAAATAAAACCTCTGAATATTAGCGATGAAGAGATAGGAATGGCTTACTTGTGCGCTGAAAATTCTATTAATACTTTATTGGTTAAGAATAATAATAAAAAAGGAGCTTACGCCGGACTGCCGTGGTTCTTTCAGTTTTGGCACAGAGATGAGGCGATATCTCTTTTGCAAATTTATAAGTTAGACAAAAATTTAGCTCAGGAAATCATTTTAGCGCAATTGAAAACAGTTTCAGAAAACGGCCAGATTCCCAGGCAAAGATTTTTTGATGCGGAACAAATGAAACTACAAAGCGCCGACGCGCTTAGCTGGTTAACGGAAAGAATGTTTAAAATCTCTCACAGGTATAAATTACCAGACGATTTTAAAATAGATATTATCAAAGGGCTTGAAAAGACGGTTTCTAACTTAATTCAAAGAAAGACCATCAATGAGTTGGCAGGTAGTGAAAAAAGCGAGACTTGGATGGATTCTTTAAATAGAGATGGAGCGAGAATTGAAATTCAAGCGGGACGATTGAGAATGTATAACTTTTTATATAAATTAACTAAAAACGATCAGTATCAGATTTTAGAAAAAGAATTAAAAGCCAAAGTCAGAGAGAAATTTTATCAAGGCGGAATTTTATTTGATGGTCCGAACGACAAAACAATAAGACCGAATATTTTTTTGGCGGCATATCTATATTCCGAACTCTTAAATAAAGAAGAATGGGAGCTATGTTTTGACAAAATACTGCCAAAGCTTTATCTTGAATGGGGAGGGCTTTCGTCGGTAGATACGACAAGCAGTGAATTTATTTCCAAAGATACTGGAGAAAATAACGCCAGCTATCATAATGGAAACAGCTGGTATTGGATAAATAATTTAGCGGCGCTTGTTCTATATAAATCAAATCCGCACAAATATTCAGAATATATAAACTCTATCATGGAAGCCAGCACAAATGAAATTTTATATAATGGAATAGCGGGACATCACAGTGAAGTAAGCTCTGCGAAAAAACAAACCTCCGCCGGATGCGGAGCGCAGCTTTGGAGTGGGGCAATGTATTTGGAGGTTTTGGATGAGATGATACAATAGTAATTTGTTGTAACTCGTTGTAACTTATGGAAATTGAGAAAAGTTATACAATTACAATAAATTACTACAAATTACAATTTATTACCATCAATTACTAAATTACTAAATCTAATTATCATGTTGAATAAAAAAATTAATTATCAAGCTTTATCTGGCGGACAAGCAGTCGCTATAGCGATGAGACAAATTAATCCGGATGTTGTGGCGGCTTATCCGATTACTCCGCAGACACCGATTATTGAAACCTTTGCGCAGTTTGTGGCGGATGGGGAAGTTGATACAGAATTAATAAATGTTGAATCGGAACATAGCGCGCTTAGCGCTGTGGTTGGCGCTTCGGCTGCGGGCGGAAGGGCGATGACGGCGACCGCTTCTCAGGGGCTTGCTTTGATGGCGGAAATTGTGTATGTTGCGTCAGGATCCAGGCTTCCGATTGTAATGGCAATTGCGAATAGAGCGTTATCGGCGCCAATCAATATCCATTGCGATCATACCGATTCTATGTTTTTACGGGATTCTGGTTGGATTCAAATTTACAGCGAGAACGCGCAGGAAGCTTATGATAATATGCTGATTGCTCTTAAAGTGGCCGAGAACAAAGATGTTTTAACTCCCGCAATGGTAATGCAAGATGGATTTATAACTTCGCACAGTATTCAAAATGTGGAAATATTAGACGATAAAGTGGCAAAGAAGTTTATCGGAAAATATAATCCTGAGCATCCTTTGCTAAATACAAAAAAGCCAATTACTATCGGTCCGCTTGATTTGTTTGATTATTTCTTTGAACATAAATATCAGCAAGCGGAAGCGATGGAAAATAGCAGAAAAGTCATCAAAGAAATAGATCAAGAATTTTACAAACTAACGGGAAGAAAATATAGCTTTATTGAAAAATACAAAACAAATGACGCGGAGCAGATAATTGTTGTTCTTAGCTCAACTGCGGGGACAGCAAAAATGGTTGTTGATGATTTAAGAAAAAAAGGAAAGAAAGTCGGCTTAATAAAAATAAGAACGATGAGACCATTTCCAAATGTGGAGATTGCTCAGGCCTTAAAAAATGCAAAAGCCGTGGCTGTTTTGGATCGATCTATCTCTTATGGAAATTATAGCCCCGTTTTTACGGAAGTGCGATCTGCTTTGTATAATTTAAAAAATAAGCCAAAGTTATATAATTACATTTACGGAATAGGCGGCAGAAACATTGGTCTTGACAATCTTGAAAAAGTATTTAATGATTTGATAAAAAATGATATTTCTGATAAGATAAATTATATAGGACTTAGGAAATAATAGTATTAATCAATTTAAGATAGCAATTATGAACAAAGAATTAAATGAAATTTTTAAGGATGTCAAGGCGCTTCAATTACAGGGAGCGACAAGCGTTGCGAAAACTGTTATTGACGCTGTAATTGAAAATCAAGATAAAATAATTTCCGAGTCGTCAGATAAAGATGATTTTGTTTTGAAAATAAAAGAGATTGCCGAAAAATTAGTTTGGGCGCAGCCAACTGAAACAATGGCGCAGAATATATTAGGATTTATAATTTTTGAACTTCAGGATCCAGAAGTAAAAAACATAGATGGTTGTAAGAAAGTATTTAAAGAAAGAACGAGTGAACTAAAAAATATTATAGAAAAAAATGAGAAAGAGTTTACAAAAAACGGATTAGAACTAATAAAGTCATCAGTTAAAAAAAGCAGATCGCTTAATATTCTTACCCATTGCCATTCTTCTGGCGTCCGCAGTATTTTGAAGGCGGCAAATAACGAGGTGGGTTTTAAAATTTTCAATACCGAAACAAGGCCAGTTTTTTTGGGAAGAGCGACAGCAGAGAAGATGGTTGACAGCGGAATAGATGTAACGATGATCATAGACAGCGCGGCGCCGTTTGTTATTAGCAATAAGAGCGGGCCGAAATTTGATATTGATATGGTTTTAATGGGTTCAGACGCAATTACTTTAAATGGCGCGGCTATAAATAAAATAGGAAGTTATGGAATTTCTCTTTCCGCTTTTCACGAAAAAATCCCGCTTTATATCGTGGTAAGCTTATTAAAAATCAAAAGGGGAGTTTATAATATTTTGGATATTCCTATTGAAATTAGATCCTGCAATGAAGTTTGGGAAAATGCGCCGAAGGGACTTGATATTGTTAATTTTGCTTTTGATATTATTCCTTCAGAATTTATAACTGGTTTTATTACGGAATTTGGAATTCTAAAACCAGAGGAAATAAAAGAAGCGGTGGTGAAGAATTATCCGAGATTATTATAAAGATACAAGAATATAAAAGATGTTTATGTTTAAATCTTTATCTAAAAAATTTCAGCCAATTGCTTCCTCTCTTGCCCCGAATTATACGATTTGGGATGTTTTGATTGTGAGTAGATATTTATTTTTGCCGTGGAATTGGAGGAGATTACAGAAAGGAAAAAATTCAAGAAAGTTAGAGAGAAAATTTTGCGAGTATGTAGATTCAAGATGGGCAGTTAGTTTTGAAAATGGACGATCAGGGCTTTATGCGATTTTGAAATGTTTGGGAATTAAAGATTATGATGAAATTATTTTACAAGCGTTTACGACTGTCGCTTTATCTAATGCGATTAAATGGTGCGGAGCGAAACCGATTTATGTTGATATAAAAAAAGAGACTTATAATATTAACCCCGAAAAAATAGAGGAAAAAATTACGAGTAAAACGAAAGCGATTATTGTTCAGCACACTTTTGGCAATCCGTGCGAAATGGATAAAATTATGGAAATTGCCAGGAAACATAATTTAGATGTCATTGAAGATTGCGCGCATTCGCTGGGCGCGGAATATCAGAATAAAAAATTAGGAACAATCGGCGATGTCGCGTTTTTTAGTTTTGGGCGAGATAAAATTATTTCCGCGGTTGCTGGCGGAATGGTTGTAACAAATAATAATAAACTTGGCGAGAAAATAAAAGAGTTTAAAAACCAAATGCCATATCAAAAAAAGTCTTTAATTGTTAGACAATTATTCCAGCCAATTGTGGCTTATAAATCTTTGAAACTATATTATTTTTTTAATCTCGGGAAAGTAATAATGTATTCAGCTGTAAAATTTAAAATTATCACGAAAGCTTATTCTAAAGAGGAAAGAAAGAATAAAAGGCCAGAAAACTTTCCCGCGAAAATGCCGAACGCTTTGGCGGAGATTGCTTTACATCAAATGAAATTAATTGATAAATTTAATAAACACAGAATAGAAATCGCCAGATTATATCGCAATTTGCTGGAGCGAGGCAATATAACTTTGCCAAAACCAACAACACATTCAAAGAATATATTCCTATGGTTTACGATTTTAGTTGAAAATAAAAAAGAGCTAATTAAAAAAGCTCGAAAAGATCATCTTCTTCTGGGCGACTGGTTTCCGCAAGCAATTGGACCGATAGAAGTTAATTTAGAAAAATGCGATTATCAAAAAGGCAGTTGTCCAATCGCAGAAGAAGTAAGTTCAAGGTGTGTTAATTTACCGACGCATTTTAGAATGGATAAGGGGGATGTGGAAAGGATTGTAACTGTCATTGACAAATTTTATGCAAATCAAAGAAATAACAAATAAACAGCAATGGGAAGATTTTATTCTTCAAAATAAAGAATCCACTTTTCTGCATTCTTGGAATTGGGGGGAATTTAATAAAAACACGGGCGAGAAAATTTGGCGGGTGGGGATTTTTGATGATCGTAGAGACGAGGCATTGCCTCGTCTTGTCTTGGTCGCTTTAATTATTAAAGTAAAAGCGAAAAGAGGATCGTTTTTATTTGTTCCGCAAGGACCGATTATAACTCATAACTCAAAACTTATAACTCATAATTTATTAAATAAGCTCTTTTATTTTTTGAAAAGATTGGGCGAAGAAGAAAAAGTTGGGTTTATTAGAATTAGTCCTGTTTTGGAAAATAGTGAGGAGAATTTGGATATTTTCAAACAAGCGGGTTTTAGAAATGCGCCAATTCATATGATGCATCCAGAAATTACTTGGCTGTTGGATATTACAAAAAGTGAAGAAGAGATTTTAAAAGGAATGAGAAAAACGCATCGGAATTTAATTCGCCGCGCCGTGAAAGATGGTGTTGAAATTATTCAAAGCATGGATGAAAAATATTTGAAAGAATTTTATGATATACATATGGAAACTGTGCGCCGTCATAAATTTGTGCCTTTTTCTTATGATTATATAAAAAGTGAAGTTGAGACATTTAAAAACGATAATCAAATAAGCGTTTTTTCCGCGAAATATAAAAATAAAATAATTTCATCAGCAATAATTGTTTTCTATGGCAATCAGGCATTTTATCATCACGGATCATCTCTGTCAGAATACAATAAAATCCCATCGTCATATTTAATTTTATGGGAAGCGATCAAAGAGGCTCAGAAAAGAAATAAAGAGATATTTAATTTCTACGGCATTGTGGAAAATAAGCCGAAACATCCTTGGGCGGGTCTTTCTAAATTCAAAAAAGGATTCGGCGGTTATAGAAAGGAACTGGTTCATTGCCAAGATTTGCCGCTTAGTAAAAAATATTTGATTACTTGGATGGTTGAGACAGGAAGAAAAATCAAGAGAGGATATTAAATTTCACTGTCATTTAAAATTCGCTATACTAAGAAGTCATTATGTTATTCAAAAAAAGAAAAAAATCTTGGCAAAGAAATAGAAGCTTTCCCAAAAAAAGAAACGCCGTGAAGTTTCTAAAAAGATTAGCGACTATAATATTTATTTTTTTAATTATTTATTTTATTTTTTTCTCGCAATTCTTTCTAATAAAGAAAATTGAAATTGAGGGGAATAAAAATATTCTTTCAGATAATATTAGAGAAACTATAAATAATGACATTTCCCAGCCGGTTTTGGGATTTATTCCGAGGAATAATTTTCTTCTTACTAAAGATGAAGAAATAGAAACGCTATTGCTAAATAAATTTTCTGAAATTAAAGTAGTGGAAGTAAATAAAAAATTTCCGAATTCATTAAAAATAAAAATCACCGAAAAAAACCCGCTTATTATTTGGTGCAGATTGGAGGATTGTTATTATCTAGACAATAATGGCGTAGCTTTTCTGTCCGCGGATAAAAATTTGCTAACAGAAAAAGATAGTAAATTTATAAAAATTATGGAGCAACTGGAAATAGAGGAAGAGACAGAAGATAAGATTGAAACAAATAAAGCAGGAATATTAGAAGATAAAAAAAAGAACGATGTAACTTATAAATTAAGCGCTGAACAATTTGAAAGAGTAAGATTATTTTTTGTCGGGGAGGAAACTAACGACTGGGTGTCAACTTATCCTGTTCTGTTTGCAGTAGCGGGGAAAGATTTTGGGTTGCCTGTTTTGACTGAACTTTCGGGCAGAGATACTAAGTATTCTCTCAGCTTCGCAAAAAAAATGATTGATGACTTGAAAAGAATTGAGGTGTGTGATGACGAAAAAATATTTCAGATTAGAATAAATTTTAATTTTGAAAACGAAAGCATTTTCATAAATGTTATTGAAAGAAAAAAAGAAGAGGAGAGAATAGCCGCTGTTTTTGAGCCGATCAAAATAAACGACGAAGTTTCTGATTCTGATTTTATAAATTTTGCTATTAGAATAGACAAAGAAATAAAAAACAAAACCACTTTAAATATTAATTATTACAAGACCAAAGGGACGGGCAGCAGGGAGTTAATCGCTTACACGGACAAAAATACAAGGGTTTATTTTAACACAACTGATGACGCGGATCTGCAGGTAAATTATCTGAAAGATTTTTTATCAAAAGGAATAGACAGAAAAAAAATAGACGCTTTGGAATATATCTATCTTAAATCTGGAAATAAGATTTTTTACAAGTAATTCACTTGTATGTCCATTTGCTTTATGGTATAATAAAATTAGGTTAAGTTGATAATATGGATATCCAGACCACAATAAACAGTATTAATTGGAATACTCTTAATTGGGATTTATTCGTACTGGTTATTTTTGCTGTTGGCGTTCTTATTTATAGCTTCTTTTTGGGAAGAGACAGGGTTTTTGTGATTTTAATCAGTGGTTATATTTCTCTCGCATTATTAAACAAGGCGCCATTAATTTTTGAAACATTCGGTATTCAGATAAATGATTCTTTCGCTAATACGACCGCAATTTTTATTGGATGTCTTGTTGTCTTATTTTTTATACTTTCATCTTCTGCCTTTACTTCGGTTTTTGACAGAAGTCCAACTGGAACGGCGCTGCAAACCGTAACAATAAGTTTTTTACAAGTTGGTTTTATTATTAGCGTAATTATTTCTTTTTTATCTTTTGAAGAAACAAACACGCTTCCTTTATTTGTAAAATCAGTTTTTGCTGAAAACCAAACGCAATCTTTTTGGTTATTAGCGCCTCTAATATCTATTTTATTGTTTAGAGGAAAACGAAAGATATATTAATCATTAAATTAAAAATATGGAAAATGAAAAAAACAATAACGACTATAATAACGAAAGCTATTTAGACAAAAGAATAAAACCAGATGATCTTCAAAGCGTCGGAGTATTAGATGAAATTGAGGATAAGAAAGAAGAAAAATCTATTAATCCGCCTGAAAAAGATACTAAATCAAAAGATAAACAAAAAGAAATGCATTCAAAAATTGTCAGAAAAAAAAGCAAAGATTTTACAATGCCTTTAATTCTCGGCGCTGTAGTTTTAATAATGGTTGGAATAGTCGCTGCTTATTTTCTACTAGGTATAAAAATAACGCCTCAGCCCCAGAAAGAAAATCCTCAGCAAATTATAAAATCAGCAATGCAGGAAATGCAAAAAGTGAAAACTTATAGTTATAACGGTGTTATAGAATTTGATGTTGAAAATAAAGAAACTTATGAGAATTTTAATTTTAATGTAGAACTATCAGGAAAAGCGGATCAGGCAGATATAAATAATATTAAATCTTTTAATAATTTAAAAGCTAAGATTGATGTTCCTATAGATGGAGACAGACAGGAATTTTCTTTTAATTTAGATACTATGCAGTTTGGACAAAAAAAGACATATCTTAAACTAAATGATTTTGATCTCGGGATAATCGGGATAAGAGTAGGACCGCAATTTAATTCTTTAATTGATTCTTTTAAAGGAAATTGGTATAAATTAGATTTGGAAGAATTGGAGAAATTAAGCGCTGCTTCTTCTGGCAGTGTCAGTGGTATGAGTATGACAACCTATGATGTGAATAAAATTATGGCGCTTTATAATAAATATGAATTATTGAAATTTCAAGAAAATCTGGGTGATGTAAAGTTAGGAGATATTGATGTTTGTCACTATAAAGTTAGATTGGATGGGATCGCTTTGGTTAATTTTTATGTAGATATTATGAAAGAAGTGATAGCCGAAATGAATCCAGCAGAAAAAGGTGAAATTTTAACTGAAGAATTTGATGAAGTATTTAAGGAAATTGAAGATAGTATTGAAAAGTATGATTACGCAATAAATAAAGTAGCAGATAATGTTAATATTGAAATTTGGATAGGAAAGAATGATAGATTAATATATAGAACTAAAATTTATGGAGAGTTTGATAAAGAATTTATAGAAATGATTGGAAATGAAATGATTGCTAAAGGCGATATCTCAGAAGAAGATTTTATGGACGAATTAAATAAAGACGAAGACGCTTCAATTGCGTTTTACGCTGATATTAGAATGAGTGATTTTAATCAGCCTGTTGAAATTAACGAGCCAGAAGAAGCGGAAAATTTGATGGAATTTTTAGAAGGAATGATGACATCAGGAATTAGTTCGGGAGATTCTGACCAAGACAGGTTAAGTGATAATGCAGAAACTATTTACGGCACTGATCCAAATAATCCCGATACTGACGGTGATGGGTATACCGATGGAGATGAAGTATCAAAAGGATATGATCCGTTAGTTCCAGGAAATGCTAAATTAGATTACGATAAATTATTTAAGATGTAATTAATAAAGGTCGAGCGATATTTAAATTCTAAAATTCTAATTAATTAAGAAAAAACTATGTTTGATATTATAATTTTTTGGATAATAATAACAGCGCTGTTTGTCTTAATAATCAGCATCAAACAAATTAATGAATATGAGAGAGGAGTTAAATTTCAACTCGGAAAATATATTGGGATGATGGATCCAGGCTGGAGAATTGTTATTCCTGTTTTTCAGACCTATCAAAAAGTGGACATCAGAGTAAAGGCGGTTGATGTGCCTGATCAAGACGCGATTACAAAAGACAATGTTTCCGTAAATGTTAACGCCGTGCTTTATTATAAAGTAGCTAATGCGGAATCTGCTATCATCAAGGTAGAATATTTTGATTATGCCGTTTCTCAATTGGCGCAAACCACAATGAGAGATGTTGTCGGAGAAGTGACTCTAGATGAATTACTCTCCAAGAGAGATACCATTTCCGATCGGATTCAAGAAATTGTTGATAGAGCGACTGATCCCTGGGGAATAAAAATTGAATCCGTGGATCTAAAACATATTGAGCTGCCTGAAGACATGAAAAGAGTTATTGCCAAACAAGCGGAAGCGGAAAGGGAAAAGCGCGCGGTCATTATCAAAGCAGAAGGTGAAGTTATTGCCGCTGACAATATGTCAAAAGCAGCTGGAATTTTAGCAAGATCAAACGGAGCTTTGCATTTGAGAACTCTGCAATCCATAAACGATCTAAGTTCCGATCAGTCAAATACAGTTATTTTCGCAATTCCGTTAGAAGTTTTGAGAGCCTTTGAAGGTATTAAAGAAATGGCTAGCAAAAACAAAGAATAGTATATTTTGAAGCAAGACTGGTTTTACAAAAATCCAGTCTTGCTTTGTTTCTGAAAGTGTGATATAAAGTATGGGTGTGTGGGATATTATTAAAATATACGGTATTTAGTATGATAAAGTTAATATTTGAAAATTATATCATTGAAAATTGATTGAAAATTAGAAATTAGAAATTGAAAATTTAGTCTGGGGCGTTAGCTCAGTTGGTAGAGCAACAGCCTTTTAAGCTGATGGTCACAGGTTCGAATCCTGTACGCCCCACCCAAAGCATATAAGCATGTAAACATTTAAACAAAATTTTGAAATCTCAACATGTTTATATGCTTAAATACTTACATGTTTATATGACAAGGGCGCTTAGCTCAGTTGGCTAGAGCATCTCGTTTACACCGAGAGGGTCGGGGGTTCGAATCCCTCAGCGCCCACAAGTTTAACTTAAAATTTATAACTCGTAATATTTTGTGTATACCAAAAAACCAGCTTCTATGTAGAGGTTGATTTTTTTACTTGAATTATTACTGGTTTAATGGTAACATAAGAGCAAGGAAAAGGGAGAGAGGATTTTGAGCTAAAATATAGTTATGGATAAAAAATATTTAAACAAAATAATCAAGGGCGACTGTATAGAAGAATTAAAAAAGATGTCTGAAAATTCAGTTGATCTTATTTTTGCAGATCCGCCATATAATCTTCAATTAAAAAATGATCTATATCGTCATAATCAGACAAAGGTTAATGGAGTAAATGATAGATGGGATAAGTTTTCATCTTTTGGGGAATATGATAAATTCACTTATGATTGGCTAAAAGAATGTAAAAGAGTATTAAAAAAAGATGGGGCAATTTGGGTTATTGGAAGCTATCATAATATTTTCCGCGTTGGAAAAATTATACAAGATTTAGATTTTTGGATTTTAAACGATATTCAATGGATTAAAACAAATCCGATGCCCAATTTTATGGGAACTCGTTTTAATAATGCGCAAGAGACATTAATTTGGGCTTCTAAAAATCAAAAGTCAAAATTTACTTTTCATTACAAATCAATGAAGGCTTTTAATGATGACAAACAAATGCGAAGTGATTGGTATGTTCCTATTTGCAATGGAGGAGAAAGAATAAAAATAAACGGAGAAAAAGCACACTCAACGCAAAAACCAGAGGCGATACTTTATAGAATTATATTATCAACTTCAAATGTCGGGGATGTTATTTTAGATCCTTTTATGGGAAGCGGAACAACTGGAGCGGTTGCTAAAAAATTAAAAAGAAATTTTATTGGAATAGAAAAAGAAAGTTTTTATATTAAAATAGCTAATCAAAGAATTAAAAAAATAAAACCGCTTGATGATGAATTATTAACTTATTCAGTTGAAGAAAAAAAACCAAAAGTTCCATTTGGTAGTTTAATTGAAACTAAACTTATAAATGTCGGTGATTGTTTGTATTCTAAAAATGGAAAATATAAAGCCAAAATTTTAGCTGATGCGACTTTATTATGGAATAATAAAGTTGGCTCAATTCATAAAATAAGCGCTGAGATTTTAGGCAAAATTTCAAATAACGGCTGGACATATTGGTATGTAAAAGATAAAAAAGGCAATTTAATTCTTATTGACGAGATAAGAAATGAGTATATTAAAAAATTTTTAACTTAAAAAATATGGAATATAAAATTGAACCAAATCAAAGTCATTTTGCAACAGTGCGAGAATATGTGGAAAAATACAAGAAAGATTATGAGCTAAGTTCTTCTGTGAGTAGTTTTTATTATTTTGTATTAAATTTATTTTTTGATTTAAACGATGAAGAGATAAAAAATTCTATTACTGATAATAATTTTTTAAAAAACGAAACGAAAGAGATAGGTAAAAAAATAGATTATGATCGTGGTATTGATGCAGTTTATATTAAAAATATGGAAACTAAAAAACCCGAGATACACCTATTTAATTTTAAATATACTGAAAATTTTGATAATACTAAAAGTAATTTTCCATCTTCGGAAATAGATAAAATTATAGGTTTCCTAACACCTCTTTTAAAAAAAGACGAAAATCTTAAAAAGGAAGTTAATTATGTTTTAGCTGACAAAATAAATGAAATAGATGATGAATTTAAGAAAGGAAATAATCCTAAAATATTTTTTCATTTGTGTTCAAATTTATATTTGCCATTAAAAACGGAAGAAGAAAATAGATTGAAAAATTTTTTTGAAGAAAAAGGACTTTTAGTGTTGGATTATATTTCCATGAACGAAATCGTGAATCGTTTTATCATTAAAGATAGAATTAAAATAAATGCTAAAATTCGTTCTATTGGAGAAAATTATTTTGATAAATCAACAGGAGGAAATTTAAGAGCTTTGATTTTAGAGGTAAAAGCAATTCATTTAATTAGAATGATTTTAAATGATTCTAATATTAGAAATGATGTTGATTTTTCAAATTATGATTCATTATCAGATGATAAATATAAAATATTAGATGATGCTTTTGATGAAAATGTTAGAGTAGAACAAAAAGGAAAAATTAATCAGAATATAAAAGATACAGCATTAAATGAAACAGAAAATTTTTATTTTTTCTATTATAATAATGGAATTACAATAACTTGTGATTCTGTTGATTATGACCCAATAACAGATACTTGCATTAAATTAGAAAATCTACAAATTGTTAATGGTCAACAAACCATTAGGGCTTTATATGATGCTTTTAAGGAAAATCCAAAAAAAGTTGCAAATCTTGAAATTTTTTGCAGAATTTATGAAATTAAAAACAAAGAAGAAAACAGAGAATTAAAAATAAAGATTGCCGAGTATACAAATAGTCAAAATCCAGTTAATACTAGAGACATAAGAGCAGTTGGTCAAACTCAAATTTTGTTAGAGCGACAATTTAAAACAAAAGGTTATTTTTATGAAAGAAAAAAGAATCAATACAAAGATCAACCAAAAGAAAAAAGATTAGATGCTGAAAAAATAGGTCAAATGCTTATAAGTTTTTATAATGAAAAACCAGCAGTGGCTAAAAATACTAAACAAATTATTTTTGGAACAGAATATGAAAATGTTTTTTCTGAAGATATTACAGCAGATTCTATATTGTTGGTAAATGAAATTTTTAATTTTATTGATAAAAAAAGGAATGAAGAAGCAATTAAGTTAAAACAACAAGAAAAGGTTGAGCATTTTGATACATATATTCTTCATTGTTCTTATTATTTACTTTATATAATTAAAAAATTAGCAGATTATGAAAAAATAGATTTAAACATTGAGAATAAAAGTAAAATTATTAATTTGTATGATTCTGCTAAAAAAATAATTTTAGAAATTATTACCAATAAATTCAAAGATAAAAATGGAAAACTAGAAGAATTTCCAGCTTTTGGTCCTTATTTTAAATCCAATGAACTTAAAAAGAAATTTGAAGTTTTATATTTTGAGAATGAAGATGATCAAATTTTAAAAAAATTCTTAACTTAAAAATTATGCAATACAAAAAATTTAAAAACATTTTTAACGAAACTATTTTTGAAGAATCAAAAGCGGTTTTGATTGAAAAAATAGCAAAATATCCGAATAGATATATTGGTTTATTCAGACCAACAAAACCAAAAGCAAAAATTCTACAAAATTTATTACAATCTCATGAGATTCGTTTTGGCGATGCTTTTGAGGAGGCTATTGAAGAATATTTTAAGGAATTTGGTTATCAAATTTTAGGAAAGAAATTTGTTAATGGCGATAATGACGAACTAAATATTGATCAATGTTTCAAAACTAAAGACAAAGTTTGTTTTATTGAACAAAAAATTAGAGACGATCACGATTCTACTAAAAAAAGAGGACAGATAGAAAATTTTGAGAAAAAGCTAAATGAGATGATTGGCAAATATGGTGAGAAAAACCTTGTTGGCATCTTTTATTTTATTGATCCTGATTTACGAAAAAATAAAAATTATTATAAAGCCGAACTTGAAAAAATGTCTCGGGATTATGGTGTCGAGATTTATTTATTTTACGGAGTTGAGCTATTTGATCTTTTGAAGCAGGAGAATGTTTGGGATGAAATATTGAAATATTTAGAGCAGTGGAAAAAAGAGATTCCTGATTTTCCAGAAACAAATTTTGATATTGATGCTAAAAACTCATTTGATGAAATAAAAGATTTGTCGCCGAGTCTTTATAGAAAAATTTTTCAAGATGATATTATTTTTAACGAAATAGTTTTAACGATTTTTCCAGAGAAGAAAACCTTAAAACTATTACTTGATTATTTCAAGGAAAAATCACCCGAAAAAACTATTTATCAAACAATTGCTAATTTACTTAAAGAAAGATTAGAAAATTAATTTTTATGATTTCTCAAAACGAGATTATACACGACGATTGCATAAAAGTTTTAAAAACTTTTTCTGATAATTCTTTTGATTTAATTTTTGCTGATCCGCCGTATAATTTGCAATTGCCGAAAAATAAAAAATTGATTCGCGCTGATGGTTCAGAAGTAATTCCTGTTAGCGATAGTTGGGATAAATTTGAAAGTTATGAAGAATATGATATTTTCACAGAAAATTGGATAAAAGAATGTCAAAGAATTTTAAAACCAACAGGAACAATTTGGATTATGGGAATGTATCACAATATTTTTCGTGTTGGTAAAATTATGCAAGATTTAGGATTGTGGTTTTTGAATGATGTAATTTGGGTAAAAATTGACGCTATGCCCAACTTTAACGGCAGAAGATTTACAAATAATCATGAAACTTTAATTTGGGCGGTAAAAAATAAAAATTGCAAAAATTATACTTTCAATAATGAATTTTTAAAACAAATGAATAATGGATTGCAAATGAAAGATACTGATTGGATTTTTAAAATTTGTAAAGGGAGAGAAAGATTAAAAGATGGAAATGGAATAAAAGCACATCCTACACAAAAACCACTTAAATTAATTCAGCAAGTTTTACTTTCCGCAAGCAGAAAAGGTGATTTAGTCTTAGACCCATTTATGGGAAGCGGAACAACCGCAATTGTTGCCAAAGCGCTTGGCAGAAATTGGGTTGGTATTGAGAAAGAAAAAAAGTATGTTGACTTAGCGAATATGAGAATTAAAAAATATACAGAACAAGCAAGATAGTTTAGATAAAATATAAAATTTTTTCTCCACACAAGGACTGGTTTGTGTCCAGTTCTCAAAGTTTTTAAAACACAAAAAACTTTTTTATTCTTAAAAACAAAAAAATCTCGAATTCTCGGGACAAATCTGTTCCAGCGGAAAAGATTGGGGATATGAGACAATAAATAACCTTGTAAATAATCATAACTATTTACTTGACAGGAATTTTTACACTTGCTACAATAAAAATGTAATTGATAATTCAAAAAACTATGACTACTTTTTTAAAAAAACTTCGGCAACAAAATAATATTAGTCAAGAGTTTTTGGCAAAAAAAATTAGCGTGTCGCGTCCGACTTATGTTCAAATTGAAAAAGGAGAACGCAAAATGCTTGTGGAAGAAGCGCAAAAATTGGCGCGGTTTTTTGGTTTGTCATTAGAAGATTTTTTGGCAGGCAGAGAAAATACAAAGCCAAAAGTAAAACTTGAGAAATCCGCAAAACGAATAAAACCAAAAAAGCAAAAGCAAGAAATGCGAATTTCAGTTCCACAGGAAAAAGTTGAAAAATTTAAAGAAACGCTTTTGTATATTCTGGAACGAATCGGCGCGCGTCCAAATATTGGCGAAGCTGTCGTATGTAAACTGATGTATTTTATTGATTTTGATTATTATGAAAAATACGAGGAGCAACTTATCGGCGCGAAATATATTAAAAACCACTTTGGACCGACTCCTGTCGCTTTCCCTGAGATTATAAAACAAATGGAAAAAGATGAAGATTTAATTCCTTTTGTAAAAAAATATTTTCAACACGATCAAAAAAAATATTTACCGCGCAGATCTGCTGACCTGTCAAATTTTTCAGCTCAAGAAAAAGAATTAATTGATTGGGAAATAGAGCGGTTTAAAGATTTTAACGCCAGTAAAATGAAGGAATATTCCCATCAGGATGTACCGTGGATTGGCGCTGATAATTTACAACCAATTAATTACGAAGCGGTTTTTTGCCGAACGCCGGAATTTTCCGTAAGACAATACGACGATGAAATATGAAGAAACAAAAGAATTTACACGAGATTTTAAAAAACTGCTGAAGAAATTTGCATCATTAGTTGAAGATTTAGAAGTGAATAAACAATATAGAATTGAACTTTTTCATTGTAAAGAAATAGATAGTAGAAGTATTTTTGAAATTCAAAGAGCTGGAAATACGGACGGGCTTAAATTTTATAAAGTTAAAAAATTTCAATGTAAAAGTCTAAAGGGCCGCGGAGCAAAAAGTGGTATTCGTGTTACTTATGCTTATTTTCCAACCGAACAAAAAATTGTGTTTTTAGAAATATATTTTAAAGCCAAACAAGAAAATGAAAATAGACAAAGAATAGCGGATTTTATAAAAATAGAAATAGAGAATCAGGATTGATTTTAATTTTTTGAACGAGAATTAAAATTAAGCAGAAAATGCTTAAAATATAATTTTAAGCATTTTTATTACAAAAATTTGTAGGTTCTTGACTTGTGGATAACTATTTGCTATACTCTAAGCAGATAATAATTAAACAATAAAAGTATGATCCACTCATTTTCATGCAAAAATTTTTATTCTTTCAGCGATCTTGCGACTGTTAGTTTTGTTGTGAATGAAAAAGCGCCAGATAATCATGGTTATTTTTTAGCGCCCTCTGAAGCGCGGCTTTCTAAAGCTGAAACTGTAATAGGTCCCAACGCCTCCGGTAAAACTAATTTGTTAAAAGTTTTGCCGTTTATGAAATGGCTGATAGCTGATTCATCCAATATCAATCCAACGGCGCCATTGCCTGTAAAACCGTTTATGTTTGGCGGACAAAAAAATAAGCCGGTTGAGCTTTCGGCTGATTTTGAAATTGACGGCGATATTTATACTTACAGTTTTGTTTTAGATGAAGAAAAAATTATTTCAGAAGAGTTGAAAGTTAAAAATAAAACAAAGCAGAAAATGACGAGTAAAAAGATTTTTTCTCGCGAGCGGGACAGTGAAAGTAAATTATATAACTTGGACGATAAAAATTTTAATTTACCAAAGGGGTTTGAAAATTCAATACGACCTAACGCCAGCATTGTAAGTGTTGCTGTTCGGTTGGGACATAAAGAGAGCTTAAAGTTTTTTGATTATTGGAAAAAAATGGAAACCAATGTCATTGAAGCTGGCTGGATAGGCGATCATCTTTTGCCTAATGCGAGCCAGCATTTAATTGAGGCGTTGGATTTTTATAGCGAAAGCAAAAACGAAACTCTAAAAAAAGAGGCTGAAAAACTTTTGTCTCGTTTTGATCTTGGCTTGGAATCATTTAAAATAGAAAAAGAAAAGAAAGAAAACGGTTTTTCAATGAATGTAAAAGTCGCCCATTCTTTTAGCGGTCGGACTGAATATCTTCCAATGCAATATGAATCTTCCGGCACGAAACAGCTTTTTATTTTATTAAAAACTATTCTTTTGGTATTAGCCAATGGCGGTGTCGCAGTGCTTGATGAGTTTGACGTTAATCTGCATCCGGAAATAGTTTTATCTCTGTATGAATTATTTATTCATCCGGAAACAAATCCCAACAACGCCCAATTATTTCTTAGCACTCATAGTCACTTGGTTTTAAACGAACTGGATAAATATCAAATTATTCTCACAGAAAAAAACAACAAAGGACAAAGTGAATCATGGCGATTGGATGATGTGTCAGGCGTTCGCGCTGATGATAATTATTACGCGAAATATATTGCCGGTGCGTATGGAGCCGTTCCTAAATTATAAGGTAAAACAAATATGGCAAGAAGTAATCCAAATAAAAAGAAAAGACGACAGGCGAGTAAAACCCTTCTTATATTTGGGGAGGGTTTTAACGATGGAATGTTTTTAAAGCATTTAAAAGCGTTATATTCTTTTAACGCAGGTGTTGCGATAACCGTCAAAAAGGGGAAAGGCGGTAATGCAAAAAGTATTGTTATTGACGCAATAAAAATTCCCGGCGCTTTTGACAGAAAAGTAGTTGTTCTTGATAACGATAAGCCCAAGAGTGAGATGATCGAAGCCAGAAGAGAAGCAAAGGGCAGGAGTATTGAATTATTAGAGAATACCCCTTGTTTAGAATATTTACTTATATCAATTATTAATGAAAGGCCAAAAGAAAAAAATTCTAGTTGGTGTAAAAATGAATTTGAGTCGAAATATCTTAATAGAAAAAAACGAAGAGAATCAAATGAATATAATAAATTGTTTCCAAAAAAATTATTGGATTCTAAAAGATCTACTATATCAGAATTAAATAAATTGATTTCAATTATGGAGGGGGAGTAAATTATAAAGTTATATTTCAACATTATAACAAAAATAATTAGTTCTCTAATAACCTCTCCGCCCTCTTCAACTTCCCCTCGACTCTCTCCCAATTCTCCAAAATCCCAACCCAAACCACCGGGAAATTGTTCCCAACTACATCCCGCAGCGCCCACTATTTTAACTCACAACAAATAACTTATAACCCGCGACCCTTTTAAATTCAGCTTCTATTTGAAGGTTGAGTTTTTTTATTGTTTTTTATTGATAAACAAAACATTCAATGCTATAGTTCATTTGAAATAAAACAATGATTTTATTGTAGTAACTATTGCAGTGGTCAATAAATATAAACTTATATGTCTCAGTTAGAAAATCAATTAACAGACGAAGAAATTGCGCGTCTTGTTCAGTCTGGCGAAATAGAATCATTTGATATCTTGATTGAAAGATACGAAGCAAAAATGAAACGCTATGCCAAGAGATTTCTTTTTGATTATGAGGAAGCAGAAGATCTCGCGCAGGAAGTTTTTCTAAAAGTTTATATCAATATTCAAAGTTTTAAGACCTCAAAGAAATTTTCTTCGTGGATCTATCGTATTGCTCACAATGAATTTATCAACGCAATTAAAAAGAAAGGCAAGGAGCCGATTTCATTTTTTGATTCTGATGTTCTTTTCCCGCATCCCGTTTCTAAAGAAAACACGGATAAGCAAATAACCGAATCGGAGCTTCGCGCGATGCTTGATAAATGCATTAATAAATTGAAGCCCAAATATCGCGAGCCAATTGTCCTCTATTATTTTGAAGAATTAAGCTATAAAGAAATCGCGGATATTTTGTGTATTCCTATTTCTACAGTCGGGATTAGATTACGAAGAGGTAAAAAAATAATGCAATCCCTACTTCATTAATTTTAGAAGCCATAGAAGCTAAGCCTCTCCACACTAACTTTAATATTACAGCTTATTTAGACATAGAACGCAATACTTTAAATAACAAATAGATGAGTAGAGGCTTAGCTTCTTTAAATATCCTAAATCATCATTTATGAATAACACTACACAAAAATCATCAACCGCTAGAAAAGTGCTTGGCAAAATAAAAAATGATCAAATTAAAATGCGGTCCAAAACATACTTTGTTTTAAAAAGCGTTTTGACTATCTTTAGCGTTTTTCTTGTCGCCTTTTTTATTTTGTATTTAACCAGTTTTATTCTTTTTGCGCTGCGGGCAAGCGGGGCGTGGTATCTTCATGGTTTTGGTTTTTATGGCTTGAGAGCTTCTTTTATATTATTGCCATGGCTATTGATAATAATAGCAACAGTTTTACTTGTGGTTTTGGAAATACTTGTCAAACATTTTTCCTTTGCCTATCATCGCCCTATTCTTTATTCAATATTGGGTATTATTATTTTTACGATTTCGGGAAGTTTCGTAATTGATAAAGCGCAGTTTCATACATGTCTTTTTCAGAAAGCCCAAGAAGGGCGTTTGCCTGTAATGGGAAATTTTTATCGTAATTTGGGCATAGAAAAAAATCGCAATGTCTGCCGCGGCATTGTTCTCAAAACAATAAATAATAATTTTCAAATTAAAACGCCGCGAGGCAAAGTTTTGAATGTAAGCATTACTTCCGAGACACAATTTTCTAACGGAGCAGATATTAAGAAAGATGATATAATTATAGTTTTAGGAAAACGAAATAATGGCGAAGTTCAAGCTATCGGTGTTCGCAAAATTGATGATGAGTTAAATTCTTTTCCACGAATGAAATAAAACCCAATCTTGTTTGTAGTAATATATATAAACACTAAACAAGAAAGGGGGTGAGAAAAATGAACAAAGCGATAAAAATTGGCGGGACACTTGCGGTTGTTATGGCAACAGCATTTACAATTTCGTCAGCGTTTGCTTATCAGGGTGATTATTCTAAGCAGGGACCCGCGCAATCGGCAGAAAGACATACGGCAATGACAGAGGCGATGGAGAATAATGATTATGAAGCGTGGAGCGAATTAATGGCAGATCGCGGACGAGTTGCTAAAATTATCAACGCGGAAAACTTCGCGCAATTTGCCGAAGCGCATGAATTAGCTCATAATGGCGATTTGAAAAGAGCGGATGAAATTAGGAAAGAATTGGGATTAAAAACTCGCGACGGTGAAAAAATTGGGGCAAAATTTGGCGGAGGACAAGGATATGGAAAAATGAATAGTGGAAATTACAAACATAATGATTTGTAATAATTCATTAGAACCGAAAAAGAAGAGGCGCCTCTTCTTTCTTTGGTTATAACATAATAAATTAAATTGTTTAATTAAATCTAAAATATTGTAATGAAAAAAATAATTTTAATAATAAGCGCAGTTCTTTTTGGGGCGGTTGCAGGATATACTATTAAGTGTTCCACGACAGAAATAGAAACGCAAAAAACTATATTTAAAGAGGAAATAATGCCTAAACACGAAGAGCATGAAGAACATATGGAAGAAGAGCACGAGCACGATCATTTTGTGGAAATTGAAGGAAGCGCGATGAAAGCTTTAAGTATAAAAGAAGTTGCTAATCTTTGGGAAATTGACGCGGAAATTCTCTTGTCAAAAATTATAGAGGAATTTAAGTTGCAAGGAGATTATACTGTGAATACAATTTTAGAAGAAATAAGAGACGCGGAATATAAATTTTCTCCAGCAATAATTAAAGATCTTGCGGAAGAAATAAAAAATCAAAACGCGAATTAAATTTCAAAGCATTATGAAAAAAATAATTCTTTCTTTACTTTTATTAATTTCAATTCCGACAACAGCTTTGGCTTGGGATGATTGTCCTTATGGCGAAATTAATTGTCCGTATCCCGGAGATTGCAGTAGATATATTGATACAGACGGTGATGAAATATGCGATCATTCTCAGCCGGCTCCTGAAGACAGGAATATTGAAATAACAAATACGCAAACAATAGAAGATAAAAATTTAATAGCAAATAACAAACAGTCTGCGACAACTTATCATCTTTTGCCGATTTCACTGTTTTTAATTTTGGTATATTTTATCACTCACATTTTGTCTAAGAAAAAAATCATCAGCGTTGTTAATCACAGAAAAATTTGGAATTTTTTATTGTTAATCTCGTTTTTAATTTCCGGCTTGCTGGGAATTTTCTTAATTATAAAAATCAATTTTGGCATCACAATTCCTCTGCCGTTCAATACTTTATTCTGGCATGTTGAAATTGGCATCGCGATGTTTGTAATTTCAATATTTCATACTTTATGGCACTGGGCATATTTTAAGAGGATGTTTAAAATATAAATTTTTTTGTTATTGCTATTGACAATTTTTTTTGTTTGTGATATTAATAGTGTAGCGTTTATTAAAAAACGAAAAATAAAAAAATGCTAAGGAGGAATTTTTAGTTGAGTTTCATTGAAAATTTAAAGAAAGTGCGTAAAATATGCGACTCCAATAAGATTGTTTGGATTATCGCAATCTTGAGTGTTATAGTTGGAATGTCTATAGCACTTCATTATGCGGAATACATAGATGATGTGCCTGAGAGTGTATCATATAGTAATAATTTTTCAGTTCCCAGTGAGTCAATTCTTAAAGAATTTTCTGACATAAGAATTGAAATTGCTGAAGATGGATCTGATCTCATTTATGGCAAAGGAGGAATTCCAATAGCTTTCAAAACTCTTAATCCAGAAGAGTTTGAAATCCAGGAATTTTCAAAGTATTATTATACAATTCAAAATAATAATGCTAGCGGATTTGCAAAAGTAGAGTTAACTCTCTGCGGTATCAGTGGAAGAGATGCCTATCAAACTTTTTACGCATATGACGCAGGTCGTATTATTGCTGAAGAAAATTCATTTGGACCGTTGGATTTTGGTACAATAAAACCCGAGTATGATATTGTGAATTTTGAGTTCAAAAAAATAGGAGAGATTATTAATTTCACTATTAATTTTGAACACAATAGCAAATCCACATGGAATGAGGCTGTTATAGGGAATTTCGTTATATTTAGTGTTCTGATCTTTTTTATTATCGTCATCCTAGACATTATTTTATTTATGTCGCTTGGTGTGATAATATTTATAGCAGAATATAATAAATATAGAAATAGAAATGACAAACAAGCTGAAGAGTAGAGAACTACTCTTCTATTTTTTTGAAAAACCTAAAATATATGCTATCATAAAACTATGATAAACAAAGAAATAAAGGAGATTATAAATAAAGCTGTAAAGGATTTGTATAAGGATATAGAAATCCCTGATTTTGTGGTGGAATGGCCGCAGGATAAAAAATTTGGGGATTATGCATCTAATGTTGCGATGGTTTTAAGTAAGAAATTAAATAGAAATTCAGTAGAAATTGCAGAAGAAATTAAAAACAAAATTAATTCAGAAAAAGATTTAGAAGCTGAGCTTCCTATAGGAAGCTCAGCTTCTAAGTTAGATATAAAAAGTTTGTTTAGTGAAATAACGATTGCCAAGCCTGGCTTTATTAATTTTAGAATATCTGATCAAATTCTTAGAAAAAATCTTTGTAAAAGTTTAAAAAAGAAAGATAAATTTGGTTCATCTGAAATAGGAAAAGATAAAACAGTTGTCATTGACTATTCCGCACCGAATATTGCCAAACCGATGCATGTTGGACATTTGCGTTCAACTATAATCGGACAATCGTTGTATAATATTTATAAATTTTTAGGATACAAAGTTATTGGCGACAATCATC
>DAOWDU010000011.1 GCA_030638825.1 bacterium
GAAATCTTTTGTTTTGGGGTTTCCTGTTTCGGAAGGAACCCTTGATTGCAGTTGCTTTATGTATGGCAATCAAATAGTCGTCTGGACAGACGGCGCAATCAGCACGTGTGAGAAAATGAAAGATTCTTCAATTGGAAATCTCCAAACTCCTTTAAAGGAGTTAATTCAAAATAAAGATGAACTTGTTAAAAAACTGAAACAGCGACTTCCTGCTTTTAATGAAGAATGCAGGGATTGCGAGTTCAAGGAGATATGTAGCGGAGGATGCGCTTTTACCGTGTATTGTATGACAGGCGATTTAATGAAAAAAGATCCATTAAATTGCGCATATTCAAAAGCGCTTTGGAAGCTTATAAAAGAAAAGAATAAAATTCAATGAGAGCGTAGATGACGGAAAAAATCATCTCGCTCTATTTTTTTGACCAATTTTTATATTTTGCTATAATAAAATCAACAACTAAATAAACATTTATCAAGAGTGCGGATAGAGCGCTGGCTCGTTGAATCCGTCGGCAACCTTTTAAGTGCGACAGCTTAAAAAAGGTGCTAAACCAGTTGACCGAAAGGAAAAGATAAGAGGTCGTTTTTTATTTACTAATTTTTATCACTATGTTTGAGAAAACAAAAATTTACACAGTGGAGAGCGTAACTTCCGGACATCCAGACAAAGTCTGCGATCAAATTTCAGACGCAATTCTTGATGAATGTTTAAAGGGCGATCCCAAGAGTCGGGTCGCGGTGGAAAATTTTGGCGGTCATGGACTTTTAGTAATCGGCGGAGAAATAACCACTAATTCTGAAGTTGATTTTGAAAAGATAGCAAGGGATGTTTACCGTGAGATTGGATACAAAGACGATTTAAAAATTAATTGCAATGTGGTTTGCCAGTCTCCTGACATCGCCCAAGGCGTGGACACTGGCGGCGCTGGGGATCAGGGAATTATGTATGGTTATGCGATAGACGAAACGGAAGAGTTTTTGCCGAAGGGACTTGTTTTGTCTCACAAGTTAACGCAAGGATTAGAAAATTTAAGAAAAGGCGGCGAAGTGTCTTGGCTTGGTCCTGATGGAAAATCGCAGGTAACGATTGAAAATAGAAAGATAAGGTCTATTCTTGTCAGTACTCAGCATGATGAAGATATTTCGCAGGAAGAAATCAGACAGATGATTGTAGAAAAATTAATAAAAAATTTAATAGATGAAAAAATAGAAGATATAGAAATCTTAGTTAATCCTACGGGAAAATTTGTGCAGGGAGGATTTGAAGCGGACACGGGATTGACGGGAAGAAAATTGATGGTAGATACTTACGGCGGACTTGCTCCGCATGGAGGAGGATGTTTCTCAGGAAAGGATGCGAGCAAAGTGGATCGGTCGGCGGCTTATATGGCTCGTTTTGTCGCTAAAAATATTGTCGCGAATAAGCTTGCAAAAAAATGTTTGGTTTCGGTCGCTTACGCTATTGGAAGAGCGGAACCGCTGATGGTTGAAGTTTTAGATGAAAACGGAGAAAGTCTTTCAAAGGTAATTATAGAAAAATTTGATTTTCGTCCGAAAGCGATTATTGAAAGATTGGGCTTGCGAAATCCAATTTATAAACAAACCGCTTGCTATGGTCATTTTGGTAAAGAAGGATTGCCATGGGAGGAAGTGGAAAAATTATAAAATTTAGAAGTGGGCTTGACAGATTTCAGATCTATGATAGGCTTAGCTTTGAACTTCTGTATAAAAGAAGTTTTTTAATTGGCTAAGATGTTTTATGCGTAACAACCTAATTCCTGTAACTCTTGGAAGGTTTTCGTTTATTCAGCCGAGTTTGGCTATAATAAGCATAATCTTTTCCTCTTTATTCCCATCACACCAAGCGATAGCAGAAACAAATAACGACACAAATAGCGAAATAAGTCAAATTAAAACAAATCTTAATTTCCCGAAATCAATGATTTTGGTTCAGGAAAACGCAGTTCTTTCTCAAAATGATCATGAGACAAAAATCACAGAAATAAAAAAAGCGCCTGTAATTAAAATACAAAAAACAATGCGTGTCTTGGCAACCGCCTATTCTTCAACGGTTGACCAGTGTGATTCCACGCCGTTTATTACCGCAAATGGAATGCATGTTCACGACGGAACTTTGGCTGCTAACTTTTTAAAGTTCGGCACAAAGGTAAGATTTCCAGCGCTTTATGGAGATAAAGTTTTCACCGTTGAAGATAGAATGAAAAGCAATTACAAGGTTGATCTCTGGTTTCCGACCAGGCAGGAAGCGAAGAATTTTGGAGCGAGATGGGTGGAGATGGAGATATTATAGATTTTATAAAAAAACAGTCCTGAATTTTCAGGGCTGTTTTTTTATTCGGGAATCTAACTTGTCATTGCGAGAAGCCCGATTGAGCGAAGCGAAGAGAAGGCGACGAAGCAATCCCGTATTTAAATTCATCATGCATAATTACGGGATTGCTTCGTCGGCATTTCGTTCGCTACGCTCCGAAGCCTTCTCGCAATGACACTCTTTTTAACTTATTTCCTACAAAACATCTTTACCAAAAACCGATGTATTTTCAAAAGGGGCTTTGGCGCTTCTATGCTGAAATGGTGCGAGATTGTTTTTAGTTCAAAATAAATTAAAGTGAAAAATCCAATAAAAACAATGGCGATGTTGATAATTCTATAAATCAAACTAAACGAAAAGCCATTGCTTTTGCCAAATCCGAAAAAATCAAAAACAAAAGTGAGCGCCATTTCAAAACTGCCGAGAGATCCAGGAATTGGAATAAAATTAGCTAGAGTCAATAAAAAAAAGATAGACGCAGTTTGAGTGATTTCAATTATTGGGTTTAAATAAAAAATGATAATCCAGATAACCGCTAAATAAAGTAAAATTTCTAAAATAGATAAAACAAACGCTTCTATAAATACTTTTCTTTTATTTTTGAAAAAGCGTGAGACTATTTTTTCTGTCGCGTCTATATTTTTTTCTCTGGTTTTTATAAATTTTATTTTATCTAATTTTATAGCTTTTATAAAAAACATAAAAAAGCCGTCTCCGTCAGAATTTCTGTTTAGCGTTCTTGAGTAAAAAATGCAGAAAGTGAAAATTACAAGTATAATTATAATTCCAAAACCGTAAAAAATCTCCGCTGGCAAAAAAGAATATTCAACTAAAAATAAAAATCCTATTATCATAAATAGGAAGATAGTGAAAAAATAAATTGTTTGATCAATGACTACTGAGGCAAATGATTTTTCCCAGCCGCAGCTTGATCTCTCCTTAATCATATATGCTCTGACTGGTTCTCCGCCAACAAGCACGGATGGGGTAATATAACTGACTAAAAATCCGGCGAGTTTTGCTCTGATCACTTTTGAAAAACTAATATCGCAAACATTCTGTGATTTAAGAATGAGTTTCCATCTCAATGAGCCGACAATAGCGATGGCGATAAAATTTATTAAAAAAACAGCGATGATTATCTGAAAAGGAAAAAGAGAAATAGTTTTCAAAACATCATCAACGCCCGCCTGTTGTCCTGTAAATAGAAACAAGAACAATCCCAAAATTAAAGATACTAAAAAAAATACTCTTTTCATAAAGTATATTTAACATATTCTTTATATAGACTCATTTCATATTTCATATCTTCACATACAATATTGTCTTTTTTCTTTGCTTCTTCTGGATTTATATCTATTATTCTAACACATTCTTCTTTCGCTGTTTTTACCAATACATTTCCTCCATGATCTATAATCTGACTTTCTCCGCGAAATTCTGCCTCTTCCGAATCAACCCATTCTTTCCCAATCCTATTTGCCATAATAGTAAATACTTTATTCTCCAATGACCTTACTTTCATTACATCAAGTGTCCATGGTCCTCCGAAGTTCGTTGGACAACATATTATCTGCGCCCCTTGAAGCGTTAATATTCTCATGGATTCTGGAAACCAACTTTCAAAACAGATTACTATTCCTATTTTTACATCACCAATTTTAAATATCTCAAAGGATTTTCCGCGATCAAATATCTTTTCGTTTTTTGAAATATTCATTTTCCGGTGCTTTCCAATATAACCTTCGGGTCCAATTACAATTGCCGAATTGTATAGTCTATTCTCTTCTTTTTCAGCCATGCCTGCGATTAGATATATTCCTTTTGCTTTTGATATAATACACAATTCATTAATTATTTTCTTTTGGGCAGAATTATCCGCAAACGGAAAAACAGCTTCCTTTGATGGAAATGAGTATCCACTAAAGCACAGCTCGGGTAGCACCATTAAATCTGCTTCGGCATCTTTCAATAAATTAGTTATTTTCTTTAGGTTTGCTTTTATGTCTGAATGCGTTACATTAAACTGACAGAATCCTATTCTCATATTATTTTCTTATTTATTACAATTTTGGTAAATGAAAATAAACAAACTGTGCCCGGAGTGGGACTCGAACCCACAATCCCTTGCGAGAAACAGATTTTAAGTCTGTCGCGTATACCAATTCCGCCACCCGGGCTGAACTCATTTTAACATTTTAATATACTAACATTTTAACAAAATCTCAACATGTTTAAATGTTTATATGTTAAAATGTTAGTATGATCATGAGGCCTGGGTCGGATTTGAACCGGCGTACGCGGTTTTGCAGACCGCTACCTAACCACTCGGTCACCAGGCCGTGTTTTTGTTTAAGACGGTTTTATGCTTTAAGTATCTTTTAAGTTAGCATAAAAATTGTTGAGGGTCAAACGGAAAATCATATAAACATATAAACATTATAACATTTAAACATTTTTTTATATTCCCAAATCAGTCTGTTTTGCCCTTTCTTCTTTATTGTTTACTGCTCTATCCTTTTTCATTATCTCCAAAACTCTCGGAATTTTTTTGAAATCTCTTTGTAAATCTTCCAATAATCCATTTCTGTACAAAGCGGCGGCGGGATGGTAAATTGGAAAATAAACTTGTCCGTTTTTTCTTTTAGGTTTGCCGTGATCAAGGGATATTTTTTGATTTGGCAAAAATCTGTCCATTGAATGCCGTCCCAATAAAACAATTAATTTTGGTTTTATGATTTCAATCTGTTGATCAAGCCATGGCCGGCATTTTTCAACTTCTTCTGGCAGGGGGTCTCTGTTTTGAGGCGGACGGCATTTGACGACATTGGCGATATAAATATCTTCTCTTGTCAATCCGATTAATGCTATTAATTCGTCTAATAATTTTCCAGCCGCGCCAATAAAAGGACGCCCCTGCTCGTCTTCATTTTTGCCTGGTCCTTCTCCGATAAACATAATTTTCGCCTTAGAACTTCCTTCGCCAGGCACGACATTTTTCCGCGTTTTGCAAAGCGCGCATTTCTCGCATTTTAGGATTTGGTTGTTGAGATTTTCTAAAAGCATGACGAATATTTAGTATTTAGTATCTAGTATTTAGCCCGATACTAAATACTAAATACTTGATACTTAATACTGACTTACCATCTCGCTCCCACATCACTCCCGTCTTCACATGCTCCAATTAATCCCGATTCTTCTTTTAATTTAAAATTACTTGTAACGCAATTTACAAATTTTGGATCTTCGGAAAAATTGTTATCTTCCAAAATGCATTCTCCGAAACAGACAAAGTTGCTTTTATTCCCCCAAATATTATTATAGCTGATAATAATATCTTTGCTTTTTTCGTCTACATTTATTCCTGCGCATAAATCACAAATGCCGTTGTCTGTGATAATATTGTTTTTAATTTCCGCTGACGATTTTGCTGCATAAATCCCAAAGGTTGGACCTAAATATGTTTTGTAATGGTTGTTGTAGCTTATTGTATTGTGATTAATTGTGGCTGAAGAATTATGCAAATCAATTCCAATTTTATTATCAATTATTAAATTGTCAGTTATGGTCGGCGAGAAAACAGAATCAAAGGTAACATTGGCTAATGTTTCCTTTGATTCTGTTTTCTCTTCCTCAAAATTATAAACCTGAATTCCTTTGTTATTAAAATTTATTGTATTCTTCTGTATTATTGGGGAAGAATCTTCTTTTATATATATTCCATATTCATTGTCTTTCAAAATATTGTCATTGATCAAAGGCGAAGAATTTTCAATTAAGATGCCGCTCAAATTTTCTCCCGAGTTTTTAATTGTAAATCCCGCCAGTTTTGTTTTATTTGTAATGCCGTTTTTAAATTCTATAACATTGCCAGAATTATTCCCATTTAATATTGTTTCATTTGTAAGTATTTGCTCAGAAATGAAAGAAGAAACGGAACTTGGTTTTGGGTACCCAGAACCAAGTTCCGTTTCTTCTTTCGTTTCTGCCATCTCATTAGACCCAACCAAACTAATTCCCTCTTTCATAACAATATTTCCCAAGTATTCTCCGCTGGCGATTTTGATTGTGTCTCCAAAATTGGCGTTATCAATCGCTGTTTGTATCTCAGAATAATCTTCTGGAACATTTATAATTTTCGGTTCTTTATAGTTTTTAAGCTCCACTAATTTATTCAACGGACAAAAAAAATCTTTCTTCTCAATTCCAAATAGTTCTTTTCCAATTTCTGCAATAAAATCTATTTTCTGTGCAATATCAGATTCCGAATCCTCAGAGGATTCGGAATCTTTCACTTTGTCCTTATTATCGCTCTGCGCGTTTCTAACTTTGCCATTCCCAAATTCTTCTAATAAATTTTTATTGTTCATCTCCGAATAAACATTCTTCTGCGACGCCAAAACAACTCCGCAGATAATAACTATGGGGAGGACTGAAATCAAGATTGTTATTGTCTTTTTGTTGAGTTTAGTCATAATAAAAATATCTTATCTATTCCAGCAACCATTTCCAAAGAGGCTGAAAAATAATTTCCTTTTCTTTTATTATTTCTTCTCCTTCTTTCTCGTCAGTAATTATTAAGCCAGTTTCTAGTTCAAATTCGTTCATTGCTCTCAAGAGAGAATTAAGTTCCCTCTTTTTTGTTTTAGGATCATCTAAATTCCAGCAAACCTGAATTAACTGTTTTACTTTTAATTTTTCCTTAATAACAAAATCAACTTCTCGGTGTCGCTCGTCCTTCCAATAAAAAAGTTCTAGATATGGATTTATTATTTTCCTTCTTTTCAATTCCAAATAAACAAGATTCTCTGCCATTTTTCCTAAATTTTTGCTAAATCTAAAACCAATTGTGTTTGCCAATCCTGTATCTATGGGATAAGCTTTGCGAGGACTTTTTTCTTGCTCTTTAACTTTAAAAGAAAATCTTTTCTGAAAAAATATAAGATAAGCGGTTTCAAAATAACCAGAAAATTTTTCCACTGTATCAGCTGAAATTTCCAAAGACTTTTCTAGAGAGTTAAAAGTTATTAAAGAGGAAGGATTACTTAAATAAAATTTTATTAAACTTTTCAATTTTTCTGGTTTTCTTATGTTATAACGCTTGATCAGATCTCTATTTAAAGCATCATCAAAATAAGAAAGAAGAATTTTTTCTTTTTTCTCCTCTACAGCTACTCTTGGAAAAGAGCCGAATTCTAAATATTTTCTTAATAAACTTTTTATTTTAATTCTCTTGGCGATAAGATTTAATTTGTCATCTTTTTCTACATAAAGATTATTAAATTCTAAAAATTCTTTAAAAGAGAGCGGGAAAATAGTGATATCCAAATGTCTGCCAGTTAACAAAGTTGCTAGCTCTTGACTTAAAAGTTTTGCGTTAGAGCCAGAAATAACAATTTTCGCTTTTCTTAATTCGTTCATCATTCTAACCCATTTTTCCCATTCTCTAACTTCCTGAATTTCGTCAATAAAAATATAAATTTCTTCTTTTGGATTTATAGATTCTAAATAAACTTCATAAATTTGTTGGAGTAATTTTGTATCCAACTCAACGAATCTTGGATCTTCAAAATTTATTATCAAGATTTGATTTTTATTTACTCCTTTTTCAATTAGCTCTTTTGCTAACTGTTTCATAATGAAAGATTTACCGCTTCTTCTTGCTCCAGTAATGACTATCACCTGTTCTGAGAGAATGAGTTTTTTCAGTTCGTCCAAATAAAAATTTCTCTTGATTCCCACATCAAGATCTTTTTTCCAAAAATTCCAGTCTTCTAATATTTTTAATATCTCGTTTTTGTCCATTAGTTTTGTCCTATTAGGTAAAATCTGCATTTTTTGTCTAATACACTAATTATATTAGTCAAAATCGGAGAAAATGTCAAATTATTATTATCTCTTATTTTACGGCAACGAATTAACATCTTTTTTTTTGTCTTCGCGAGACGATCTTTTCTTTTTCTTTGCCATTTCTTCAAACGCTTTTTTGTCTACTTCAATTTCTGGTTTATGTCTCGGATCATATTGTGTTAGGATTTTTTTGAGTTCTTCTTGAAGGGCAAAACTTTTCAAAGCTTTTTGAATAGATTCAATCGCTAATTTTTCCATTCTCTTATAATAGTGTTCTTCGTCAACTGCGTTTAATTCTCCTCCAGAGTCATGCCAAGTAGAATCAATGAATGAAATAATTAAATTTTCATCTGAGTCAACTGTGACAAGCATATTCCATTCGTGATCCATTTCTACAGAATGAGTAGTTAATACAATAAATTTATCAAAATTTGGCACACCTTCTTTTTCTAAAACATGTTTAGCAAAAGCAAGGGTTTTAGAATAATCACCACAAATATATCCTCCTTCTAAAGTAAGATTAGGATCTTGAAAACTCATATTTTTTTCTTTTCTTTTTTCATCTTTTTCTTCGTCATATTCTACACCTTTTCCAATTACTTCAGAAATTATTTTGATGACTTCCTCTGGATTATCTTCAGCAACTTCTTTTAATTTTTCCAGTGAATAGCCATTTTTTTCCAAAAGTTCTAAAAACAATTTTTTAAATTCATCATTATTTTCATGTTCATTAAAATTATTTTTTTCTAATTCCTGTAAATTTTTAAATTCTTCTGAGGATGTTCCCTCCTTTTTTTCAAATATTATTTTATACATCTCATAGGTGTTGCTAATATTATCTACATCTACGCCATTTACATTTTCGTGACCACTCTGTTTAAACCATTCTATGAATTCTGACAAACTTTCAGTACTTATTTCTGGAAGTGTTTTGAATTGTAAATTGTTATGCATAATTTCACGATATTTTTGTTCCAATGATTGATCCATTGAGAATGTTCCATTTTCATTTTTTTTAAATATTAGCTCATTAACATCGCTAATATTATCTACATCTACGCCATTTACATTTTCGTGACCACTCTGTTTAAACCATTCTATGAATTCTGACAAGATTTTATTATCTATTTTAGTGGTATTAGAATTATCGTCGAAATTGTTATCTAAAATCTCATGCCATTTTTGATTTAATGTTTGATTTATCTCATAGTTATCTGCGCCTCCTATCTTAAAATCATTTAATTCTACCACTGAAACTTTGGAAGTGTCGGGTGTAATTTGGTTATCAATATATTTTTTAACCTCATTTTCTGGAATATTAAAACTATCAGCAATGATTTTTGCGACTTGCTCTTTATTTTCTATAAAATATTCTAATGAACTGCTTATGGTTTCTATCTTTTCTCCTTCTGCTGTAGTTCTTGGCGCATTAAAATTTATTCCCATGCTTTCTAAATCATTTTTAAGTTTATTCAGTTTTTCTTCGGTAAGAATATTATTAAATGAAAAAGAAACAGTTTTTTCTGCGCTATTATTTTCATCAATTTCAGTTTCAACAAGAATTGAAAATGAATCTGGGTTATCTTGATTGTTATTGAAATGGTCAAAACTCTGTGATGGATATTTTTCCAATATATCAATAGGAGAATTTTGACTGTTTATCCGATCTATTTCTGCCATCAATTCTGGATTTTTTTCTAAGTCTTTCAGAGAAATTTTGTGACCTTTAATTTCCACTTTAACATCATCATCCACCAAAATATTTAAAGCTGGTGCACCATAGGAAGAAGCGTAAAGCGCTAATTCCCCCAAACTCACCACCTTTTTATGTTTTTTCGCAAACTCAAATGCTTCGTTAATTGATCCCTCAAGCTTTGAAGTTGTACCCGTTACTAATTTCCCAGTTTTCTCGCTTTTCCAAAATTCATTCAAAGCTTTATCAATGCTATCTTTTATAAATTCAAGACTACCGCGATTTAAATTTTCTAGATTTTCAGGATTAAGACTTTCCAAATCAAGTCTCGCAAGTTCAATTAATTTATCCTTTGAAATATTTAATTCTCCCGCTTTCTTCTCAATTTTTTCAACAATATCTTCTCTAAGCCCAGATATATCTTTTTCGGAAACTGGCTGATCATATTTATTCACTTTTTCACTATTTAAATCCTCAGGATTTGTATTAACTGTTTCTGAAAAAAATTTCATAGTTGTGGTTTAAAAATTAAATTACAATAAATTTCTATAAATTATCGTTTATTCAATCTCTTCAAAATCTCCAAATCTTCCTCAGCTTTCCCGCCTGGTGTTTCCAAAATAAAATCCAAATTCTTTAATCTTGGCTCATTAATAATCATCTCAAATCCTTCTATTCCAATTTTGCCTTTACCAATATTTTCATGTCGATCAATATGCGAATTGAAATCAGATTTTGAATCGTTGCAGTGAATAAGTTTTAATCTTTCCAGTCCAATTATTTTATCAAAATCATCAAAGGTTTTCTGGACCGCTTTTTTATCGCGTAAATCATAACCTGAAGCGAAAGCGTGAGCGGTGTCAAAGCACACACCTAATTTAATATTTTTGTCATCCTGAGCTTGTCGAGGGACTTCCTTAATAAAATAGGCGATTTCTTCAAAACTGTCGCCCATAATATTTCCAGAGCCAGCGGTGATTTCCAGCAGTAGGGAACAGGCATGCCTGTTCCCTACTGCTACTAACCCTTTAATTAATTTCTCCCGCGCTTCTTTTTCGCCTAGTTCTTTCGCGCTTCCTAGGTGAGTAACAACCGCTTTTGCGCCGAGTAAATCCGCTGTTTCTAGTTCTTTCTTAATTGCTGAAATTGAACCGTAATAAATTCTATTATTCGCCGAAGCGAGATTTATATAATATGGCGTATGAATGTAATAATTTTCTAAATTATATTTCTGGCAATTTTTTTTAAAATTATTTATAGCGCTCTCTGTAATTTCTTTCGCTTTTCCTCCTTGCGGAGATCTGGAAAACATCTGAAAACACTCACAGCCAATCTCGTGAGCTCTTTCGGGAGTTTTTTCAATTTCCCCCGCGATTGAAATGTGCGCGCCAAAGTTCATTAGTGACAATTTATTTTGCTGTATTTTTTAACAAGTTGATGAGCCCTATTTCTGATTTCTGTTTTACCTTTTTCTTCATCAGAAATTTTCATAAGCTCTCTGAAAAATCGGTCTGATTTTGGATAATTCCCATTGTGATTTTTTATATATCTTAAATGGCTTCTATAGTAAGTGTTCACTCTTTTATAAGGAATTCCAGAAGGTTTTTCTTTATAATATAAACACAGCTTAAAAACCCAAAATTCAAAGATATAAGAATCAAGCAGACCTTTGCTAAAAAATAGAAATTCATTGGTCATCAAATTCCAATATCTAAAATACCAAGTGACCACTTTTTTAGGATTGTCACATTCTAACGCTTTAATCATAATTTCATCATACTCTTTTGTAAAGGAATTTAAAACATTAATTGTGTTTGCCTGTTTTCCTGTTTCAATTGATTTGGATATTTTGCGTATTTGAAAATAAGATAAAATAACGCCAAGCGTTATTGCGGTGCATGTTGTTATTTCTACAAAATCTCTTAAAATTCCGTTCATAAAAAGTTTGGTTAGCTGATCTAAAATTAGCTAAATTTCCCATCCTTCGACAAGCTCAGGATGACAGTGTTGTTGTATTTTTTAAAATCATCTCTCTAATTCTTCTTACGCTATTTTCTACATCTTCCCCTTCCATTTCAAACCCAGAGGCAAGTTTATGCCCTCCTCCGCCTAAGCTCCTTGCTATTTCAGACACATCAATTCCTTTATAATCCTCGCTTCTTAAACTTCCTTTTATTTTTTTGTTCTCGCTCTCTGTTAGAAGCAGGGAAAATTTTGCATCGCTAACTGTATTAATAATACTAATCAAGCCAGACGCGTCTTCTTCTTTCGCGCCGCATTCTTCTATATCATTTTTACTAATATAAGATATTGCCATTTTTGTATTTTTATCTGTTTGAATTCTACTAAGCGCTTTCCCCCACAGTTTTATCGCGGGTACATTTTTCCCATTGAAAATATTTTTCGCGATTTTATCTATGCGGGATCCTTTTCTCATCAGTTCTGCCGCAGTTTCAAGAGATTGCGGATCTGTGTTACTGTGTTGAAAGCCTCCTGTGTCTGTAAAAATTCCTGTGAGCAGACAATCAGAAATGTTCTTTGTGATTTTTATTCTCATTTCTTTTAGAAGATTGTAAATCAAAATTGCTGCAGAAGAAGCTTTATCGTCTATGATTAATATACAATCTTGTTCTGTTTTATTTTTTGGATGATGGTCAATGATTAATAAATTATTATGAGAAGAGGCAATCTCTCTTATGTCGTCTACGCCAGTTCTTGAAAAAAAAGCGCAGTCCAATAATACAACAAGATCGTAATGCTTTGGATCTATTTGATTTTTAATCTTTGAGACGCCAGGCAAGAATTTAAACACTTCGGGAATTTCGCTTTTAGAAAAACATTCTACATTTTTATTATCCAAACAACTAAGCGCGTGAGCCAATCCTAAAACAGATCCTACCGCATCTCCGTCTGGATTTTTGTGGGTGAGGATTAAAATATTATCGCTGGATTTTATTAAATTTATTGCTTGTTGCATGGTATTAATCATATTACTATTCTAATTGTCATTGCGAGGAGGCTGAATGAACGAAGTGAGAGAAAAGCCGACGAAGCAATCCCGTAACTATGCAAGATGAACTTAATCACGGGATTGCTTCGTCGCCTTCTCTTCGCTACGCTCAATCGGGCTTCTCGCAATGACAGTTTACTTCACAATCTATTCTCTTCAATAATTCTACCAATTTTCTCCACATCCTCCCCGCTCCGATCAATCACAAATCTAATTCTCGGCAAGGGCTTCATAAATAATTTCCGATTAAGTTTCCCCTGAATAAAATAAATATTTTCTTTTAGTTCCTTCTCAATTTTAACGCTCATCTCATCTGGCAGAACGCTTATAAAAATATCCGCGTAACGGAGATCTGCGGATGTTTTCACTTTGGTTATTGTCAGAATAATATTTTTTGAAAAATCAACATCAGTCAGGATTATTTTTCCAAGCTCTTGCTTGATTAGCTTGTTTATTTTTAGGATTCTTTGGGTTGACATAGTTTAATTTATTTTTCTAATTTTACTTTCTTCTTTATACGCATTAAGCACATCTCCTTCTTCAATAATCACGCTTCCTTCATAAGTTATCCCAGCGTTGTTTCCTGATTTTACTTCTTTTACTATTTTTTTATTATATTGAATTTCTTTGGCTGTGCCGCGGCCTATTTTTTCGCCATCTCTCAGTATTTCAAGCAAAGATG
Organism: bacterium; assembly: GCA_030638825.1. Taxonomy (GTDB): domain Bacteria; phylum Patescibacteriota; class Minisyncoccia; order JAHIHE01; family JAGLIN01; genus JAGLIN01. Next base: position 13,568 of record DAOWDU010000011.1, read on the forward strand.
CTTTTTCTATTTTTCCGTTTTCAACTTTTGCGCCGACAATCATCTCAACCACTTTTGCCGATTTCTTTCCAGATTTAAAAATCGCGATTACTTTCAAAACTCCCAAATCTGTTCGGATAATTTCCGGCTCAAGAATATCAGAAAGATCTTTTTTAATGTCGCTGATTAATTCATAAATAACTTTATACATTTTAATGTCAACTTTTTCTTTTTCGGAAAACTTTTTTACTGATAAGTCTATATTAACATTAAATCCGATTATTTTTGCTCCAGAAGAGTGAGCCATTTTAATGTCGGTTTCTGTTATATTTCCCACACCCATTTTTAAGATTTGAATAGCGACTTCGTCTGATTTTATTGATTCCAAAATTTGGATTATAGCTTCCAATGATCCTTTCACATCCGCTTTAAGAATAATATTAAATTTTTTCATCTGATGTGATTTGACTAGCGCTTTTATTCTGGCGGTGCTGAGTATTTTGCCCTCGGAAGATCTTTCGTTTTCAATGTTGTTAAATTTAGCCGCTCTTTTTTCAGCCGTTAAGCGATTTGTTTCACCAATTAAAAAGGATCCTACTTTTGGAACATCATTTAATCCTATAATTGTGACGGGCATAGACGGGATTGCTTTGTTGATTTTTTTGCCAGTAAAATCTTCCATCCTTTTAATTCTTCCCCAGTCAGATCCCACGCTCACATAATCGCTGTTTAGCAAAGTTCCGTTTTGGATTAAGACTGTCGCTACTGGTCCAATTTTGGGGTCAAGGTGCGATTCAATCACAAATCCTTCCGCGGGGCAATTTGGATTGGCTTTTATTTCTTCCATTTCTGAGGATAGAATTATCATTTCTAATAACGCATCAATTCCCTCTCCCGTTTTTGCGGAAACATTTACGCAAACCGTTTTTCCTCCCCAGTCTTCTGGAGTAAGATCAATTTCAGAAAGTTCTTTTTTAACTTTCTCAATATTTTTTTCTGGTTTATCAGTTTTATTAATCGCGACCAAAATTGGAACACCAGCTTCTTTTGCAAATTGCACCGCTTCTTTTGTTTGCGGTTTAACGCCGTCGTCGGCAGCGATGACGATAACCGCTAAATCTGTAATATACGCTCCTCGTTCTCTCATAGAATGAAATGCTTCATGTCCTGGTGTGTCAAGAAAGGTAATCGTTTCTCCTTTTTTCTTTACTTGATAAGCGCTAAAATGCTGAGTAATTCCACCAGATTCTCCAGCGGTTACATTCGTTTTTAAAATTTTATCAAGTAAGGTAGTTTTTCCGTGGTCAACATGTCCCATTACAACAACAACTGGAGGTCTTTTTTTTGCTCCTGGACCAAGATTTTTTTTAATCTGCTGTTTTCTTTTTTGCGCTTCTGACTTTACTTTTTTGAGTTCAAATCCAAAATCATCCGCAACAATTTCGGCGGTCTCAAAATCTAAAACCTCGTTAATATTGGCGAATATCTTATTCTTAATAAGTTCCGCAATAAGATCGGTCGTTTTGATTTCCATTTTCTCCGCTAACTCTTTGACAGTTATATTTTCTGGAACTTCAAGAACAGTCTTTTCTTCTTTTTTGTTTTTACTTTCTTCTGGCATTGTTGTAGAATTATTATTTAATTTAAAAGAAAAAATATTAAATATTAAATATTAATTTCTTAATATTCAATATTTTTTAATATTTCTATTTCTCCTTCGCAATTCCTATCGCTTCTTCCTCTTCTTTTCCCAACGCATATTCCGATTTACCTTCTTTGATTTCTTTGGAATAAACTCTTACTCCGTCTCTTGAATAAAGACTTTGTATGATAACACCGCTTAGGGAATTGTCAAGAAGGGCGATTACAAAACTTTGATTTCCTCCCACATCGCCGAACGGATTAAATCTCACCACACCGACTTTTTGGACGCATCCTGACAAATTATTTTTGATTTTTTTATTATCTGCAATTATTTTCTTAATCGCGCTATCAGTTTCATTCGTCTTTTTTATTTGCTTATAAATTATTTCTTCTAAATCTTTTGCTTCACTGTTCGCGAAAAAACTGCGCGTTCTTTTTTTGATTTTTGATAAATTATAACTGAGATAAATATTCCATATAAAAAAAACAAGCAAAACAATACCTGTTAAAATTAGAACTGTTTCTTGATTTTGATTTATAAAATTTATTACATCTATCATTTTGGGAATTTATCCTTTAGGATTTCATTTAAATAGTTTAGATAAGCGATACTTCTTGAAATCCTAAAGGGTAGATTCCAAGAAGGGGCAAGGAAGCTTTACCAACTATCTTTATAATAGCTTTTACGCTTAGATAAGTCAATGTATTTATTAGCGGCAAATTAACTTAAAAACTCTGGAAAACCCAGAGTTTTTAATTTGTGCCGAGAGGCGGACTTGAACCGCCGACACAAGGATTTTCAGTCCTTTGCTCTACCAACTGAGCTACCTCGGCGAGCGTCATGTAAACATTAAAACATATAAACATTTAAACAAGTTGCGTAATAAAGAATTTAATTCAAGAATAAAGTTTAGTGGTTTCTTTTTTATTTTTTACTGAAATCTTTATTCTAAAATTTGTTTATTTGTTTATATGTTTTAATGTTTATATGAACCCTGTGCCGAGGGCGGGACTTGAACCCGCACGCCCAAATATGAGCACAGGCCCTCAACCTGCCGTGTATACCAATTCCACCACCCCGGCTAGTTAACTTATAACAGATGACTTATAACGAAATAACAATTGTCATTCCCGCGGAGGCGGGAATCCATTACTACGATTTAGTTTTACTATTTATTTTATCACTGTCTTTTTTCTCTGTATCTTCTTTTACTGTTTTATTTTCTTTTTCTATAACTGTTTCTTCAACTTTTACTTTTTCAATTTCTTTTTTATCGTCTTTCTTTTCTTCGCTCTCCAAGTTTTCTTTTGCTTTAGTAGAAGGCTCTGGTTTGTTCTCTTCCTGCTTGATCATCTCGCCTTTTGGTTTTGTTGCTTTGCCGACTCTGTCTCGCATATAATTAAGCTTGGCTCGTCTTGTTTTTGTTATCTTTATTAGTTCTATCTTTTCTATCGTCGGAGCATTTAATGGAAAAACTCTTTCCACTCCTATTCCGCCGGAAATTTTGCGAACCGTGATCGTTGTGTTAATCCCCTTTCTTCCCTTTTTGCCAATCACCAAACCTTCAAAGATTTGAACTCTTTCTTTTGTTTCCTGTTTCTTGCCACAGCCTTTTATTTCTGTTATTTTCTGATAAACCTTTACAACATGCCCTGGCTTAACATCAGGCAAATCAGTCCTGACACGGCTATGATTAAATTCTTGTAGTGTTGTTGTCATATAATTTGGTTACTATTAATCTTTTAATTTAACTATTTTATACTACTTTATAAGAGAGGATTAGTCAAGGCGAGCGCATATAAATATATAAACATATAAACATTTAAACAAAGTTTATATCATTTGGAATTTACCCTTTAGGGTTTCAAGAGTGGGATTAAACGATTTCTTGTAAAATCTTTTGAAATCCTAAAGGATAAATTCCGTAGCTTTAAATCATTCATTTTGCGGGAACTGGTTTTTTTAACTGGTTCCCAACATTTCCCAAACAAATAATATTATTGCATCTTCAAAACAAAAGGAACTATTTACAAAATAGTTCCCGCTTATATCATCTCTAAAAACTCTTCTTCATTAATAATTTTTATATTTAATTTTTCCGCTTTCCTAAATTTACTTCCTGGATTTTTCCCAGATACAAGATAGTTAGTATTTTGAGAGACAAAAGAAGAAACGTTTCCGCCTAAGGCGCGGATTTTTTCTTTAGCTTCGTCGCGACTTAGGCGCTGCAAAGTTCCCGTTAAGACAAAAGATAACCCCGCTAATTTTTCAGATGTTTTATTTTTACCCTCTCTGTTTTTTATTTTAATTCCTGTTTTTAATAAATCGTCTAAAAGCTTTAAATTTTCTTTATTATGAAAATATTCATAAATACTTTTAGCTACTTTCGGACCAATGCCATTGATCGTTTCTAATTCTTCTTTGGAAATATTTTTAAATCTTTCAATTAAATTTAATTTTTCGCCAAGATCCAAAGCCATTTCTTCGCCAACATGCCTAATTCCCAAAGCGAAAATAAATTTTCCAAGAGTAATATCTTTGCTTTTCTCAATAGCTTCTATCAAATTATCCGCTGATTTTTCTCCAAACCTTTCTAATGATTTCAAGTCGCCTTTCTTTAATTTAAAAATATCAGAGAAGTTTAAAAGAAGACCTTTGTTGGCCAATTGTTTGATTTTATTCGGACCAAAGCCGTCTATATTAAACGCTTTTTTGCTGGCGAAATGGGACAGTTTTCTGAGTTCAACGGCGAAACAGTTTTTATTTGGGCAATACATTGCGACTTCTCCTTCTGGTTTTATAATTTCCGTCTCACAATGCGGACATTTTTTTGGCATTGTAAATTCTTTTTCTTTTCCTGTTCTCAAGCCTTTGACAACATCAACAACTTCTGGGATTATGTCTCCCGCTTTTTGAATGATTACGGTGTCTCCAATTTTAACATCAAGCCGATCTATTTCGTCCTTATTATGAAGAGTTGCTCTTGAAACTGTTGAGCCAGCGACTTTTACTGGTTTTAAATAAGCGACTGGCGTTAGCGCGCCTGTTCTTCCAATTTGGATTCTGATGTCTTCAATAATTGTTGTTGTTTGTTCGGCGGGGAATTTATAAGCGATTGCCCAGCGCGGCGCTTTGCCAGTGTAGCCGATTTTGTCCTGCCAATCGCGTCTATTAATCTTTACAACGATTCCGTCTATCCAATAATTTTCTTCATCTTTATTTTTTTGCCAGTAGTCATAAAATTCAAAAATCTCATCTACGCTTTTGCAATGCTTACAAAACTTATTGACCTTAAATCCCAAACTTTTAAGCAGCTCCAACTCTTCGCTTTGGGTTTTTGGTAGTTGAAACTGAGCGTCCCGTTGGACACTCAGCTTTTTTTCATCTTCTATCCATGACAAATCATAAATAAAACAATCCAACTTTCTTTCTTTCACAATTTTTGAGTCAAGTTGCCTAATCGCTCCCGCAGCGGCGTTTCTTGGATTTGCGAAAAGAGGTTCATTGTTTTTTTCTCTTTCTTTGTTTAATTTTTCAAAAACTGTTTTTGGCATAAAAACTTCTCCCTCAACGACAGTGTCTATTTCTTTATCTATTTTAAGCGGGATGCTTTCTATTGTTTTTAAATTTTGAGTCACATCCTCTCCTATTTTTCCGTCTCCTCTTGTCGCTCCAGTTTTCAAAATTCCTTTTTCATAAGTTAGCACAATATGCAACCCGTCAATTTTAAGTTCGCAAGTATAGTCTATGTTATCTGGACACTCGGTGTCCACGAACGAGGACATCGAGTGTCTGCCTTTTTCAGCAAGTATTTTTTTAATTCTTTTTTCAAAATCAATAATCTCTTTTTTTTCAAAAGCGTCGTTGAACGACCACTGCGCGACTCTGTGTTTTATTTTTTTAAATTTATCTAACGGCTTCCCTCCTATTCTTTGCGTCGGAGAATCTGGAGTTATAAATTCAGGATATTCTTGCTCAAGTTTGTAAAGCTCATCTTTCAACGAATCCAGCGCCGCATCAGAAATTTCCTGCTGATCTAAAACATGATAAAGATAGCGATGATGATTGATCTCTTTTTTGAGTTTGGAAATACGGTTTTTAATTTCTACCTTATTCATATTAAACTCGTTAGTTATAAAAAACTATCATAGCCTCTTTTCTACGGCCGTGAGAAAGAGGCTATGGTTATATTTCTATTTCTTCTATTAAAAATAATTTTATATAAGAGTCAACGGAATACTTTCTTAAGATGAGTTCAGTTTCTTTTTGGACGCTATAGGGACAAATCCAGATACTTTGCTGAAGCATTTTATATTCTAAGAGACGAAGTTTTTCTCGCAACAAATCTCGCAGGTGTCTTTTTTCTTCGGGAATGTCAAAAATTATCATCTGCCATTTCCCGTCTGGTCTTTTTTGTTTATTTTTTATTTTAAGTTTTGCTTTTAAAACTTTTTCAGCTCCTTTTTTTGTTAGAATAATTCCTTCATTTTGCTCCAGATTTTTAATCTTAATATAACCATTCTTTTTCAGACGATAAATTAATTGTCTAAATTGTCCCTTTGTCTGTTTTCTTTTATATTGATCTTTCAATTCACGGAGAGATGGATAGCAATATTCTTTCATTTTTCTATACGAAAAAATAGTAAAAGTTTTATCTAACTTTTCAGCGTGATTATAAACATCTAATAAAAATTTATCAGTAATTGGCAGTTTCATGGAGCTTATTGAGTTTTAATATTTATCTAATTTTATTATACACTAATTCACGATATAGTCATAGCCTCTTTTCTACGGCCGTAGAAAAGAGGCTATGATTATATTGCTACAGCTACATTTATCGTTCTGTACTATTCTGTATTTAGATGTGGTAAGTATGACAATTTAATTTATTAAATTCAAATACCACTTAATAATTTTCTCTCCCCAAAACAATCCCACAAAGGTTCCGATTATTAAAAATGGACCGAAGGGAATCATACTGCCCATTTTTTTCCTGCCAGCTAAAATTAGGAAAATGCCGATTACTGATCCGAGAATAAATGCTAAAAATAAAGCGATTAAAATTACTGGCCAGCCCAAAATCAGTCCCATTAAAAATGCCAATTTAACATCTCCTCCGCCCATTCCTTTGCCTTTGGTAATGATAATTATTGTGTAGAAAAATCCGCCTGCGAGAATAGCTGCGATAAACGGATTAAAAATAGTTGTTAAATTTCCAATTTCCAATTTCCAATTTCCAATCAATTCCCAATGATTAAATTTCAAAATTTCAAATAATTTATAAATGAAGGTTATAATAATCGCAGGATAAATTATTTTGTCTGGAATAATATAGTGTTTTAGGTCATAGACAAAAATAACAATAAAAGTGGAACTGACATAAAACAGAAATAATAGATAAAGAAATTGAAAATTGAAAATTGAAAATTCACTGAAAATTGAAAATTGAAAATTGAAAATTAGCACAAATAATATCCCTGTCATAATTTCTACCAACGGATACTGAATAGAAATTTTATTGCTACAGTATCGGCACTTGCCTTTTAAAAATATAAAGCTAAAAACTGGAATTAAGTCTTGCCAATTTAAGATGTGTTTGCAGGATAAGCATCTCGATCTGTCATTTACTATTTTTTCTCCGTTTTCTAATCTATAAATGACCACATTCAAAAAACTGCCGATAATCAGGCCGAAGATGAAAATAATTATATTGTATAAAATAAGCATTTGGATTAAACCAGTTTTTAGTTATTCTTAAGTTTTATGGAAAAGTGCATCCGTTTTGAGTGCAATCGGCAGTGGCAGTGGTTGTGCCATCTGACGCTTTTGCTTCGTTAGTTGCGGTTATAGTATAATTGAATGTCCCGGCTCCACTTGTGCCACAATTTTGATCTGGAGCTGCTGATAGACTTGTAAAAGTGATGTCATGATCATAAGTGGTTCCAGTAAAATCTTCTACAACGATATCTCGATCATCGCAAATGCTTACTATTCCTGGCACTGTTCTGCTTGCTTCTGCTTTAAACGCCGCATCTTTAGCTTTTTGCCTTGTGTTGTTTAAAGTTGTCATCACGATACTTGCTAAAATACCAATAATTGCGATAACAACCAAAAGTTCAATTAGGGTAAAGCCCTTTGAGTTTCTCGGGGTGAGCTCTTGTTTAAATTCCATAAAGATATTTTAAAAAATTAAAGCACTATAAAATTATTATTATCCTGTAACTATTATAACAGATTATGAAAATAAAAACAGATAGAATTTTTCTATCTGTTTTTTTGAATTTTATAGATCTACAAAATTCTAATTAAAAGTGCATCCATTTTGAGTGCAGGAAGCAACAAGAGTAACTGCAGGTGTAGCTGAATTCAATGCGCCATTATCCGCAGTTACAGTATAACTAAACGTTCCAACTCCACTTGTGCCACAATCTTGAGTTATTGTGGCAAAAACAGTAGCATGAATATAAGTGGAACCAGTAAAATCAGTTACAACGATAGGATCATCATCACAAATACTAACTAATCCTGGTACTGTTCCAGCTGCTTCTGCTTTAAATGCTACATTTTTAGCTTTTTGTCTCGCGCTGTTTAAACTTACCATTACAACTGAAGCTAAAATACCGATAATTGCGATAACAACCAATAACTCAATCAAAGTAAAACCTTTCTTATTTATTTTTAACATTCGTTTCACCTCCTTTCCTAATTTTATTTAGTTACAATTTTTAAAAGTTCTTTAAAATGCGAAAGAGCGTTTGGCAATTGCTTGTAAATTCTTTCAGCATCATCTTCATTATAAGTATGAACAGTTTCATTTCTCATATCCACAAACTCAATCCAGTCCTCAGTGTAATTTATAATGCTCTGCCGATAAGCTTCACGGAAACATTCTTTGGGAGAAGCGCAAACAACTCCTTTTTCTTCTTCAAGAAGAGCTTTCAACATTTTCCATGAAATATCCAAAGTAAATTCAAACCGCTGAATCTCTGACAATATCTGTTTCGGGCACAGCCAAAACTTCTTCTAAACGCCTTACCGCTTTTTCAAATTGCTTGATTGTAATTTCAGATTTTGTCATAGCGCTTCAATCTTTTGTTTAGCCAGATTATAAAAATCAGGAGATACTTTTTTAAAATCAACAACATCAATTTTGTAAAGAATTGGCAAATTTTCAAAATCCTCTTTAATTTTTGCCATCACTTGCCAAGAAATTTCTTTCTCTCCCTCAATTCCAAGATCAATATCAGATCGCTCATTTCCCTTTCCCATAACCCTTGAGCCGAAGAAGAAAATTTTGTTCTGGTCAAGATTTAAATAGTTGCCAATAATATCTTTGGTTTCCTTTTTAAATTTATCCAAAGAATAAAATTCAAGTCTCATATGCTAATTTTATACAACGATTATAACATTGCTTACTTCTTTGCGCAATGAAAAGCATCAATACGAGAACATTAAAACATTCAAACAAAATTTTGAAATCGCAGTATGTTTAAATGTTAATATGTTTATATGTTAACATGACGCTTATCTTCTCATCAACATTTTCAAATCGCTCACATTAGTTGAATAAGTCTTGGCGTCTTCTAGCGTTATCTTATTTCTTTTCACGAGATCTGCGAGTGAGTTATTTAAAGAGACCATTCCTTCATCAGCGCTAGTGTTAATGACAAGATTAAGCTGGTGAGTTTTGTTTTCCCTAATCAAATTCTTGACCGCGGAGTTAGAGGTCATTATTTCCACGGCTGGAATTCTGCCTCCGTCTATATTTGGAATAAGCCGTTGCGATAAAATTCCGAGAAGATTTCCAGCTAATTGAGATCTAATCTGATTTTGCTGGCTGGCGGGAAAACTGTCAATAATTCTATCTATAGTTTGAGCAGTGCTGTTAGTGTGCAGAGTAGCAAATACAAGGTGCCCAGTTTCTGCCGCGGTAATGGCAGTGCTCATTGTTTCCCAATCTCTCATTTCTCCAACCAAGATAATATCAGCATCTTCTCTGAAAATAGAACGAAGAGCGTTGCTAAACGATTTTGTGTCAATGCCAACTTCTCTCTGATTGATGATACATCTATTTTGAGTGTAGACATGTTCAATCGGATCCTCAATTGTCACTATATGCGCGTTTCGCTGACTGTTTATTCTGTCAATGAGCGCCGCTAAAGTGGTTGATTTTCCATGTCCAGAAGGACCAACGACGAGCACAAAACCTTGTGATGGTTTTGTGAAATCATAAACCATTTCTGGAATGCCAAGTTGTTCAAGGTTTCTTATTTTGGAGGGAATAAGCCGAAAAGAAGCGCTCATAAAACCTCTTTGGAAAAAGACATTTATTCTAAATCTCGTTTTTTTTTCAAACTCATACGAAATATCAAGTTCCTTGTTTTCTATAAATTTTTCTTTTTGCTCGCTTGTCAAAAATGCGCTAACAAGCTCCTCTACTTTTCTTGGAGTTAGGAGCTCTTTATTAGTCAGCGGGACTAATCTTCCGTCAATTCTAAGCGTTGGATATCGTCCAACTGATAAATGCAAATCGGACGCATTTTCTTGCGTCGTGCTAATTAGCAAATCATCTAACTCTTGTTTAGCGTTGATACTAGTCATATTGATTCATATTAATGTTTACATGCTTTTCTTTAATACTTCTCTGATTTTTTCAATAACTTCTGACGGTGTAAAATGAGCCTTGATTATATAACTGTCAGCCCCTAAATCAAATCCTTTTTCTACATTTTCTTTCTGCCCCAAATTTGTTAAAAGCACGACAGGGATTCCTTTTAGCTCTATGTTTTTTTTAATTATTTTCAAAACATCAAAGCCGTCCATTTTTGGCATAACAACATCCAAAAGAATTATATCTGGTTTTTGTTTTTCTAGCATCTTAATGCCTATTATTCCATCCTTTGCAGTCGCAACTTCAAAGTTTTCTGATTCTAGTTTAATCTTATACATGTCAGATATGTAAGAATCATCTTCTATTATTAAAACCGATGTTTTGTCTTTGATCATATTGTTAAATTGTTAAATTGTTAAATTGTTAAATTGTTATGCGTGGCATAGCAATATTTTTATGCCATGCATAACAATTTAACAATGTAGCAATTTAATTTTATTCTTCCGTAACTCTCAAGACTTCCTCTATGGTTGTTAGTCCAGATAGAACTTTCATTATTCCATCTTGCTTCATTGTCACCATTCCCTGTCTTTCCGCTTCTTTTGATATTTCAGCGTCTGAAATATTAGAAGACATTATGGATTCCAATTCGGGAGTCATTAAAAGAACTTCATAAACTCCTATTCTTCCAGAAAATCCAGACTGTTTACATTCTTTGCATCCTTCTCCGTGAAAGAGTTTGAGACCTTTTTTTATATTAAAATCACTTTTCTGATCGTCGGGAACATTTTCAAGCTCTTTTCTGATAATTTTTTCCATAGAAAGTGAAGCTGGCATTTCTTTTTTGCAGTGGGAGCATATTTTTTTAACTAAGCGTTGCGCTATTGCTATATTTAAGGAGGACGATATTAAAAACGGTTCAACTCCCATATCAATCAAACGCGGGATAACGCCAATCGCGTTATTAGTGTGCAGCGTTGATAAAACCAAGTGTCCTGTTAGGGCGGCATGGGTCGCTAATTCGGCTGTTTCTTTGTCTCTTATTTCTCCAACCATTATAATATCTGGATCTTGCCGCAATATTGATCTTAATCCCGAAGAGAAGGTGTATCCTATTTCTGATCGTATTTGACTTTGATTTATTCCAACCATAAAATATTCTACAGGATCCTCCAAGGTCACAACATTTACTCCTTCCTTATTTAGTATTTTCATCATCGCGTAGAGAGTTGTTGATTTTCCGGAGCCTGTTGGTCCCGTCACAAGAACAATTCCGAATGGCTTGCTTATATTGTCGTTGATTATTCGCAATCCATTTTTCCAAATGCCTAAGTTTTCCAGGGTGCTAATATTTGAAGATGTGTCTAAGATTCTCATTACCACTTTTTCTCCGTTGACGGTTGGAAAAGTAGAAACACGCAAATCAACACTTTTGCCTAAATTGCCCTCCTTAGAAAGAGTGAAACGAAATCTTCCATCTTGCGGTTTTCTGGTTTCATCTATTTTTAAATTGGCAAGTATTTTTATTCGAGAAGTGATCGCGGGAGTAATTTTTTTGGGGAGAACTAAGCTGTTGTGTAAAGTTCCGTCTAATCTATATCTAACTCTCAGTTCATTTTCATTTGGCTCAATGTGGATGTCGCTTGCTCTTCCTTCTACAGCGTGAGTAAGGACAATATTTACAATCTTGCTTACGGGAGCTTCTCCAGTAATTCTTTCTATTTTTCTGCTTCCTGTTTCCTTTTTTAGATTTTGCTCCTTGCTAATAATTTGCTGGTCAACATTTTTTAGAACATTTTCTAATTCATCGTCTACTTTTTTATACTGTTTTACAGCGTCATAAAAATCGCTCCTAGACACCAAATATATTTTTGTGTTAGTCTTGTGCCTTATGGAAATAAATTTTAAGGCATCTAACGCTTCTGTATTATTCGGATCAAGCATAGCGACATTAACTGTTCCGTCATTTTCTCCAAATGGTATAAATTTATAAAACAACGCTGCTTTTTCTGGAATCTTTTTTAAAATTTCACTATCAATAATTTCATCTTTCAGTTTGATATAAGGGACCCCCAAAAAAGCTGCTTTAACTTTCGTCAGCTCTCTTTCGTCAGCCGTTTTTTTATCAATCAAAATGTCAAAAATATCCAAATTATCCTTCTTTGATTTTTCAAGCGCGTCATCAATTGTATGCTTATCAACTACATTGCTGGAAAGCAAGTAGTCGTAAGCTCTCTCAAGGTTTTTACTATTCATGTGTCATACTAAAATATTTTATTCTTCAAATCCTCTTAAAGCCAAGCCAACGGCGACGGAAAAACTTGTTGATATCTGGTTTAGCTTTTTGGACAATACTTTGTCGTAGGCAATATTTTTCCAAGGGCTGGCGATTTCTACTGCAATAGAAAGTTCTTTGGAGAAATAACTAATTAATCCAGGCAGGCTCGCTGAGCTTCCTGATATAATTATTTTGTTGATATTTTTCTTATTTCTATTGAAATAAGAATCGTTTACTTTTTTAATTTCCGATGTAAGTATATTGACAATCGGCAGCGCGATTTCAGAGACCTTTTTTTGCGGGCCATCAAAAGTTAAACCGACATCTCTTTTTAAGGCTTCCGCTCTGTTAAAATCAATGTTAAATCCATGGCTTATCATTTTAGTTATCTCTTCTCCTCCAGCTCCTGGCGTGCTATGACTTTCTAAAACAGAGCCGTTTTTGACAACTATTATGCTCGTTGTTTTGTTTCCAATGTCAACAATCATAGAAGCTTCCTTATTGTTTCCAACCAACGATCTTGCTAACGAAAATGATTCAGTTTCCAAAGCAACTAACCTCAAGTCTGTTTGTTTGATAATGTCAGTATATTTCTTCGTTATTTCTCTTGGAATAGCAACGAGCAACACAGTTATTTTTTTATTTTGTTTTAAGCTGGTGTCTTGCTTGTCAAGATTTTCTTCTGCGGTTTCTTTGTTTACAATGCTCCAATCAAAAACAACTTCGTCTAATGGCAATGGTATATACTGTCTGGCTTCATAATTAACAGCTTCGCTAATCTCATTTTCCGGAATGTCCGGCAATTCCATAATGGATGAAAAAGCAGAGGATATTGGGATTGAAATGGTTGTCTCTTTGGCTGTTATCCCCGCTTCGTTGATGATTTTTAGCAAGTCGTTTAATATTTCAGTATCTGACATTTTTACATCTGCCGCTCTTCTTCCGTTGCTTAAAATTTCCATATATTCCTTCGTTTCAGTGTAAGCGTAATTTTCCAATTTTATTTCTTTGCCATTTGATCCAAGCTGGACCATTCTTATTCCCGTGGTTCCTATATCAATTCCCAAAGAACTGCAGGGTTTCTTTTTAAATAAATCCATAAATAAATTGTTACATTGTTAAATATTTATTCTTCGTTTCTCACCTTAACTTTCATTGAAGCGTTCTTTTCTATTTTCGGAAGTTTAACCGTAAGAATGCCGTTTTTGATTGTCGCTTCAACTCCTTCTGTTTTAATATCGCTTGGCAAAATAATTGAACGCGAAAAATTCCCCCAAAAACATTCTTGATAATAATAATCGTCAGCTACGACATTGTCAGGATTTTCTCTCTTTCCTTTGATAGTCACCATATCGCTCGTAACGGAAATATCTAAGTTTTCAGGTCGGACGCCGCCAATAATTGATTTTACAACAATGAGTTCTTTTGTTTTGTAAACATCTACTGTCAACTGGCCTTCTTCGTTAATATCATCTTCTTTTCCTGAAAGCCATTCCTTGTCAATTTTTTTGTTTTCAGAATTATTCTCGTCAGTGTCTCCGTTGTCCGCTTCATTCTCGTTTGTTGTTTCTGTTTCTTTTTCTTCATCAGAATCAGAACTAACAATTCTGTTTAAAAATGATTTTTTTTGTTTTGTCATATTATTCATATTAACATTTAAATATATAAACATTTAAACACAAATTTTAAAATATAAAAAGCGACTGCTTGTTTATATGTTTACATGTTTACACGATTACATTATACCATTTTTAAAAATTACAACAAGGACTTTATTTTTTCTTTCAGTTTTTTTATTTTTTTTTCGCTTTCCATAAATTTTTCTCTTTCTTTTTCAACAATTTCCCGCGGAGCATTGCCGACAAAATCATCATTGCCAAGTTTTGTTTTTATCTGGAAAATATATTTTTCTATATTTTCTATTTTTTTTTCTAAATTCTTTTTTTCTTTTTCTTTGTCAATTATTCCCTCTAAATAAATTTCAATATCGCCAACAACTAAATAAACCGCGTCTTTGATTTTATCGTCCTTTTCTTTTATTTCTAATTTATCAATTCCAGTTCTGAGATTTTTGATTAAATGCGCTTGTGATTTGATAAATTCTTTTTTATTTCCAGCGTAAATTACAGCTTCAATTTTTTTACCTGGCTCAACCTTATATTCCGCGCGCGCGTTGCGAATGGCTTTAATAATATTTTGAATTATTTCAAAATCGCGGGCTGTTGTGATTGTAGGGAACGGGCATGCCTGTTCCCTACAATCACGGTCAGCCCACTTTTCCACCATCAGTAAATTTTCACTGTCTAAATTCTTCCAAATTTCTTCTGTCACAAACGGAATAAAAGGGTGAAATAAAATTAAAACTTGTTTTAAAATATAATTTAAAATCTCATTTTTATTTTTTTCAATTTTAGAAATTTCAATATACCAGTCAGCGAAATCGTTCCAGGTAAATTCTTTTATTTTTTCGCCAGCTTGCGAAAATTTATAATTATTCAAATCATCTGTGACTTCTTTAGTTAAATTGTTTAGATTATTTAAGATCCATTTATCTGCTAATGTGGCATCAGAAGCTGGGCTTCCAATTGGAAGCCCAGCTTCTTTAGTATTATCAATATTCATAATAATATACCGTGAAACATTCCACAACTTATTCACAAAATTCCGATACCCTTCAACTTTTTCTTCATACATCTTAATGTCATTTCCTGGACTGGATCCGATAATCATACTCAATCTCAAAGCGTCCGTTCCGTATTTCTCGATCATCTCGATCGGATCAATCCCATTTCCAAGAGACTTGCTCATTTTCTTTCCCTGCTTATCTCGTACCATTCCATGCAAATAAACATTTTCAAACGGGACTTCGCCAAGCGTATAAGTCGTCATCAAAATCATTCTTGCCACCCAAAAAAACAAAATATCATAACCCGTTTCCATCACGCTTGTTGGATGAAACTTTTTCAAATCTGGACTATTCGCAACCCAATCTTCAAAAGTTTTATATTTCTCGTGATCCTGATTTAATAAAGTTGAAAATGTCCAAAGACCTGAGGAGAACCAGGTGTCTAGAGTGTCGGTGTCCTGTGTCCAGTTTTTTCCTTCTGGTGGATTAGTCCCAATATATATTTCTTGATTTTTATATTTCTTACCTTTCGGTATCATAGTATATACTATGGAACTATTATCAAATTTATTATTTAATTCATATTTCCATCCCGCTTGCCACTCTTTTGTTTTTCTCCAATCTTCATTAATCGCTTGCTCCCAAGTTCTATTTTTTAAAATTACATCTAGCGCTAACTGTGGAGCTTTGTGCGCAACAATAGCAATTTTTTTACCTTGATATTTATCTATTAAATCATTAAGAAAATCCCTGATTCTTTTTTCAACATCTTTATAGCTCTCGCCCTTTGGAAATGGTTTGTCTATTACATTTTTTTCTATCACCAAAATTTCAGACGCACCAGCTTGTGTTAAATCTCCATAATCACACTCACGCAATCTTTCATCCTGAATGATTTTTACACCTCTATCACTAAACGTTAGGCTTGCAGAATCAACTGCTCGTTTCAAATCTGAACAAAATACAATATCAAATTTCTCATTTTCAATTGTTTTCTTTAAATCTTTTGACTGCTGAATTCCTAATTTTGATAATTTTACATCATAATGACCAGACGCTTTATTCTTCTCATTATCAATCGTCGTCCCATGAACAAAATAAGTAATATCAATTCCTGATTCCTGATTCCTGATTCCTGATTCATTTTTATACCAAACCGGAATCCGATGCCCAAACCATAACTGACGGGAAATACACCAATCATGCAAATTTTCCATCCAATTATGATATGTTTTTTCAAATCTTTCAGGAATGATTTCAATTTTCTTGTCATTTTTTTCATCAGCTTTATTCACCACTTCCAAAGCAATTTCCTTCAAGGACTTATTTTGAAAATATTTATTTCCTCCAATTGTAATTTTCTTGTCAACGGCGACAAACCATTGTTTTGATGGCAAAGGTTCAATCGGGGTATCACAGCGGTAGCAAATGCTTAAACTTTGATCTACTTCTTCAACTTTTTCAATTAAATTATTTTTCTCAAAATACTGGACTATTTTTTCTCGCGCTTCTAAAACTGTTAGTCCTTCATAATCTTTTCCTGCGTTCTCATTCATCTTCCCGTCTTCGCCAATAATTTTTATTTTCTCCAAATCATTTTTCTCTGCCATTTCCCAGTCAGTCATACTGTGCGCGGGAGTTACTCCTAATGCCCCAGTTCCAAACTTTATTTCAACTTCTCTATCTGAAATAATTTTAATTTTATGTTTGCCATTTCCTAAATTTATTTCAAAAACTTTGCCAATATACTTTTTATATCTCTCATCTTTTGGATTAACAGCAACCGCTGTATCGCCTAACTTTGTTTCTGGTCTTGTTGTCGCGATTGTGATTGGAAAGTCTTTGTCATATTTAAAATAATACAGTTTCCCTTTTTGCTCTTCGTGTTCAACTTCATCATCCGCTAAAGTTGATTCGCATCTTGGGCACCAGTTGACAATTCTGTCTCCTCTATATATTAATTTATCATTGAACATTTTTGTAAATACTTCCCTCACTGCGCGTGATAATCCATCATCAAGTGTGTATCTTTCCCTTGACCAATCGCAAGAAGAACCCATTTTTCTGGTTTGATTTTTAATTGTACTTTTTGAATTTTCTACATATTCATTTACTCGCTCCAGAAATTTCTCTCTGCCTAAATCATATTTCGTCTTCCCCTCTTTTGCGATTATCTTTTCTACTTTCGTCTGTGTCGCGATTGAAGCGTGGTCTGTTCCAGGAAGCCATAAAGTATTTTTTCCTTTCATTCTATTATACCTAATCATCAAATCCTGATAAGCAAGCATTGAAGCATGTCCTAAATGCAAAACTCCCGTCGCATTCGGCGGCGGCATTGAGATTGAAAAGTTTTGTAGGGAACAGGTATGCCTGTTCCCTACAAAACTATTCGGATTAAAAAAACCAGACTTTTCCCAAGTCTTATAAATTTTATCTTCCACCTCTTGAGGATCATATGCTTTTGGAATTTCTTTTTTCATAAGAATAGTCTAACATAGATTTGAGAATAAATAAAACATATAAGCATTTAAATTTCGTTTGTGTGTTTGTGTGTTTTTATGCTATAATATGTTTATTACAAAATCATTTTAAAACAAAAATATGAACTTGAAATCAAGAAGCGTTTTTAAAAATATTCCTGGTGTGTTTTTGTTGTTGTTTGTCGTTGTCGCTGTTTTTATTCCATTAGGAGAAGCAAAAGCATTAGATCTTATTTCTTTTGATATTTTTAGCAGTTTAACGGAATGGACTGCTAAATTGTTAAAAGGAGATAGCGCAGTTATGACGACTATTTATTGGTTTGCATATCGGGTAATAAGTCTGGGCTTGTATTTCACGACGGTGTTGGTCTATTTCGGTTCCTGGCTGGTTGATGTTTTTCTTGACGAAGATATTTACGCGAGTGTTCTTAATATGAACGATTCAACTTCAGCGGTCGCTATCGGCTGGAGAACTGTTCGAGATGCTTGCAACACCTTTTTTATTTTATTTCTTCTGGTAATCGCTTTTTCCACAATCTTGCGAATTCAAGCGTATAGCGCCAAAAGTTTGCTTCCTAAATTGATAATCTCTCTCTTTTTAATAAACTTCAGCGCAGTTATCGCAATGATGGTTATTGATCTGGGACAGGTTTTTATGTTTGAAATAAAGACCTGGATGGGAGCGGGAGGTTTTTCTGCTCCTAGCGGCGCCGGCAGTCCGCTGACTACAATCGTGGACTATTTTCATAACGAATATGGCTTGCACGAACCGCCGCCTTCAGGGGCATATTTAATGTCAGATGTCGTTGGCGTTATGTTTGCGGTTGCTTATTCCGCTATTCTCGGTCTTCTCTATATTATGCTGGCGCTGTTCCTAATGGTTCGGATTATAGTTTTCGTAATCCTGATCATAATTTCTCCGTTTGCTTTTTTCAGTATGATCTTGCCAGGAATGAGGACATACACTTCCCAATGGTGGCAGAGTTTGGTAAGCCACGCCATCTTCGGTCCCGTTTTTCTCTTCTTCATTTTTCTGGCTAGCAAAATGGCGCAATCAATGCAGACATTTAATTCTACTGTTCCTGAACCTGCGGATATGGAGCCCTTGTCTTACATAATCGCAAAATTAATCCCCCATATAGTCGCAATGGGAATGCTCATGGCGGCAATTCCCGTCACCCAAAAATTAGGCGTAGCCGGCGCCAACAAATTCATCGGCGGCGCGGCAGGGATTGGGAAGATTGGAATTGGAGCGGTGGCAGGAGCTAAGTTGGCGGGTGGGTTTGGGAAGAAGGTTGGGGCTCCTATAACAAGAAGAAGTGGTGTGCCTGATAAGATGAGAAGGGGAACTGATAATATTAAAGGTAGTATCGCTGAAAATAAATGGGCGCAAAAGGCTGGTATAAGCAAGATTATCTTAAGGGGAGATTCCAATAAATTTAGCAGTCAAAGAGATCAGGTTGAAAAAGAGAAAAAAGGATGGATTAACAGTGCACAAAAAGATAATCTTTATGGAGAACTTAAAAATTCTAAGGGGAAGTCTAGCGCTGAAATTGCGGCAATTATTGAAAGAATGTCTGAAAAGAAAATGCTTAATGAAAAAGATCTTAAAAGTCACAAGATTGAAGGTCAAACTTTGTCTAATATACTTTCAAGAGCAAAACCTGCTTTGGATGCAGACAAGCTTAAGGAGTCTATGCCACAATGGGCAGCGATAGTTGAAGCGGGACCGGGAAAAGGAAAGGAAAATATAATAAAAGGAAGAACCAAAGAAATTACAACTGAAATGGTTGAAGAAAATAAGTTGAGTTCTTTGAATAATGCCGCTCTTGAGAGCGCTGATGTTATGAAGACAATATTTGATCAACATGATGATCCTGATAAATGGCTTTCTTCACAAAGTACAGCAAGACAGGATTCAGCAAATATAGGTTTGGAAAACTTGCTTAAAAAATACCAGAAAGAGATACACAACGAAGGCGTTGGAGGTGTAGATTTTAACAATGTAAATAATGCTGCTATCGGACATGCAAACCCTATAGGAAATACGGGAATGGACGGAGATAAACTCAGAAAAGAAATTGATAGCATACAAAAATCATTAGCCAAGAATGATAAAAATGGACATGAGAAACTCAATAGACCGACGATTCTTGCTAATGGAGAAATAGATATTGACCTTACTACTGGAAGAATAGATTTTGCTGGAGCGCCCATTCCAGTAGCAGGAACGCCAGAACATACAGCATGGGAAAGTAGAAGAAAAGAAACTGCAGAAGGAATGAAAGGTGAAACCGGATTCAAATATAAGAGTAGAGAATTTTATGAGGATATGGGGCAATATTTAGCTAAGGCTCAACTTGACACATTAAGAAAATCTGGGAACACTGAACAAATGAGAGCAGCGAAAGATTCTATTCTTTCGCGTGGGGCACGTGTTGGTCATGTGAGTACCGCTTCTCCCGAAATTCGTAGCTATGTTAGTGTTGGAGGTAATACTTACTATGAAAACTTGTAAATTTAGAAAATCTATAGCATTATGAAAGAAATATATATAGAAAGAATTAAAAAATTACCAGATTTTGTTCAAGATTCACTTGGCGAAAGTGCTGATGTGGCCAATATTAAAATAAGGGAAAATTATATATTTGATGAAGAAAAATTACTTTCTCTTTCAGATATCAAAGCTGAGATAATATTAAAAGATATAAGTATAGAAGAAATAAATAATAGAATTCAAAAAGAACTAAACCTTGATAATGAAGCTTCTAACAAAATAACCCTTATCATTCTCACCGAAATTTTTTATCCGATTAAAAGTTATTTCCCGGGGATAGAAGATGAAATCCTGAAACTGGGCGGGGAAGTTCCAAAAATAAAGCCGAAGAAAATAAGCGAGCAGTTTTTGAAAAGAGAAGAAGAAATGGGAAGGATGAAAGAGGAAGAAAAAAGGAGAGAAGAAGAGAGAATAAAAGACACAATTATTAAAAAGCCGATTAAAGATTTGATAAAAGAATTTGCGGAAGTTGGCGAACAGCAGATTGGAAGCCAGAAAGCGATTATTTTGAAAGAGATGCCTGTGCCGATGAAGCCGCTCGTGAAGTATTGGATGAAGGATTATTTAGAAAAAATGGGACATTATGAGCACTCCAATATTGACCGTGTTAAATATGTCTATCATGATAAAAATACCCGCAAAATGAATGACGAAGAAAGACGGCAATTGAATTTGATTCTGAAATCGCTGGATGAAGGGATTTTGCTGGCTTATTCTACGCGACTTAAAAAAATAGATTTTAGTAAAATGGATTAAGAAATAATTTCTAATTTTCAATTTCTAATTTCTATTAAATTTTCAAGGAATTAAGTTTCAAATAATATTTTGAAAACAAGAATTTAGAACTTGAAGAATTTAGAACTTTAATAAAAATTAGAAATTAGAAATTGAAAATTTAAATTCATGCAATACGGTGTTCCACAATTTATAAATGTAGAGGATAAAATAGTTGGTCCTTTTACAGGGAAGCAAACGGTCTGCCTTATTGTCGGCGGCGGGATTTTGATGCTGTTCTTTTCAATTTTTGATTTTGTCTTTTTCGCGTTTGCGGCCATAATAATTATTCCTCTAACCCTGGCGTTTGCTTTTTGGAAACCAAAAGGGATTTCTGTTTTCAGGTTGATTTTAAACAGAGTAAACTTTGGCGTTTCTAATCATCTTTATGTTTGGAGGAGAGAGCCTGATGACAGGATGTTTAAGGCAGCGCAAAAAGTAAAATCATCCAAAAAAATAGCTGAAAAAAATGTTTCCAGAAATAGGATCAGAGAGCTAGCCTGGCTTCTTGATACAAGCACCTCTGTAAATCTTCCCTACGAAGTTAAGACAAGAGCGAGAGAAGGAATTAGAAAATAATGTGGAGTGCGTTGTCAGTATTGGTGTGTTGTTGTTTAGTGGAGCTCAAAGAATTGAAATAAGTTCTTAATTTCAAAATCCAAATTATGTCAAATTATTCCAAATCAAATCCAAATTTAAAAACTCAAAAGATTTATGATCTAGAAGAAAGAACAGCTATATTTGGAGAAAATGTAGTAGAGTTCTGTAAATCTTTACCTCAAAATAATATAAGCATTCCATTGCTTAGGCAGGTAATCAGATCAGGAACAAGTGTAGGAGCAAATTATTGCGAAGCAGATGGAGCAGAATCAGGAAAAGATTTTAAGCATAAGATTGCCATTTGTAAAAAGGAATCAAAAGAAACAAAGCATTGGTTCCGAATGATTGCCAAAGCTCTTCCAGATAAAGCTAATGAATGTCGAAAACTATGGAAAGAAGCTCAAGAATTAACTTTAATTTTTTCTTCTATTTTAAATCCAAAAAAGAAAGACAAAGACAAAATAAGCGATAAACAATGAGTAATTTTAGCATTTGATATTTGAATTTGATTTGGAATAATTTGAGCTTTGGAATAATTTGGAATTTATAAACCTATTTTAGCAAAATAAATTATCATTCACTCTTTATAATTTTTTATTTTCAACCTCTAACCCTAACATCATGTCTACTCCCCTCAAACAAAAAAAAATAGGTCTAAGTTCCCAAAAATATCTGGAGATCGCCGAGATAAAAGATGGCGTTGTTGTGATGAAAAATACAAGCCTGAAAGCTGTTTTGATGGTTTCTTCCATAAACTTTGCGTTGAAATCCATTGACGAGCAAGACGCTATCATTTATCATTTTCAGAGTTTTTTGAACTCCATTGATTTTTCGGTCCAAATAGTTATAAATTCCAGACAATTAAATCTGGACAATTATTTGCGCGCGCTTAAAGATCAAGAGAAAAAACAAAGCAACGAGCTTTTACGAATGCAAACTTCCAGTTATATAGAATATATTCAGGGACTTATTAAGATGGCCAATATCGTAAGCAAAACATTTTATATCGTTATTCCTTTCGCGCCTTCGGAGTCCAGAGGCGACGGACTTATGTCAAAAATGAAAGCAGTGGCTAATCCAGCCAAACTTATGTCAGGCAGAGAATCGTTTGAAAAATATAAAGATCAACTGCTGCAAAGAGTTGACCATGTTATAGAAAATTTAAGTGGAGCAGGGTTGCGAATGACCATGCTCAATACACAGGAGCTGATAGAGCTTTATTACAATTTATACAATCCCGAAATTTCAGAAAAAAAAGGTTTAGCGGATGTGGAGGAATTGGATCTGGCTCGTTAAATTAAAAATTAAAATTGTTCCAAATTACTCCAAATCAAATCTAAAATCCAAATCTTAAAAATAAATTTTAGTATTTGAAATTTGGATTTGATTTGGAATAATTTGAGCTTTGGAACAATTTGGATTTTTATAGATTAAATTATTATAATAAAAAATATATGTCTTTACTGGATAAAATTCTACCAAACAAAACTCAATCCAAAACAACCATAGATCCTTCCCAAAAGTCCGCTCTTTTGGAGTCGGAAAAAATATATCAAAGAGGATTGGCGACGGTCAAAGATATTATCGCTCCCGCGGCTTTTAAAATTGAGTCGGATCATGTAATGATTAACAAAAAAATGGCCTCAACCTTTTTTGTTTACGCTTATCCGAGGTTTTTGCAAACAAACTGGTTTTCTCCGATTATAAACCTGGACACGACTTTTGATATTGCAATGTTTATTCATCCTCAAAGCACCGCTGAGATTTTAAGGAATTTGCGGAAGATTATAACCCAAATCCAATCGCAAATTTCTATTAACGAAGAAAAGGGGTTGGTAAGAGACCCAATTTTGGAAACTGCTTTTCAGGATGTTGAGAATTTAAGAGATGATTTGCAGCAGGGAGTTGAGCATTTTTTTCAGTTCGGTCTTTATATCACAATATATGGAGATACAAAAGAAGAACTAAGAAAAATTGAGACTCAAATAGAAGCAATTTTAGAATCAAAACTTATTTATATCAAACCAGCCATTATGCAAATGGAGGCGGGATTTAATTCAACGCTTCCGCTCGGATCTGATAAACTGATGATCGGAAATAATATGAACACCTCTCCCCTTTCCACTACTTTTCCTTTTGTATCCAGCGACTTAACTTCCAATCAGGGGATATTATATGGGATTAACAGGCACAATAACAGTTTGGTTCTGTTTGACAGATTTTCTATGGAAAATGCGAATATGGTTATTTTCGCCAAATCTGGCGCTGGAAAAAGTTACGCTGTGAAACTTGAAATTTTACGAAGTTTAATGATGGACACTGAAGTTATTATTATTGATCCTGAAGATGAATATAAACATCTTTGTGAAACTACAGGAGGAACTTTCTTGAGAATTTCTCTGTCGTCAAAACATCATATCAATCCGTTTGACTTGCCGACCGCTATGGAAGATGAAACTCCAGCTGATGTTTTGCGAACCGCTATTTCAAATATTTCAGGACTTTTAAAAGTTATGCTTGGAAAAATCTCCACGGAAGAAGATTCAATTTTAGACAGAGCGATCGCGGAAACTTATGCTATTAAAGATATCACTCCCGAAGCTGATTTTACTAATTTAGAAATGCCGACAATGACAGACTTGCAGATGGTTTTAGAAAATATGAAGGGCGCGGAAAGTTTATCTATCAGAATTAAAAAATATACAGAAGGAACTTTCGCTGGGTTTTTAAATCACAAGACAAACATTAGTGTTGATACAGGAATGATTGTTTTCAATATCAGAGATATGGAAGATGAATTAAGGCCAGTAGCGATGTATTTAATCCTGCATTTTATTTGGACATTGATTAGAACAAAAACGAAAAAAAGAATGATGGTTATTGACGAAGCCTGGTGGATGATGCAGCACGAGGATGCCGCTTCGTTTCTTTTTGGAATTGCGAAAAGATGCCGAAAGTATTATTTAGGTCTGACGACTATTACGCAGGATGTGACTGATTTTATGGGCTCTAGATTTGGCAAGCCGATTGTGACGAATTCCTCAATTCAGCTTTTGCTCAAACAGTCCCCCGCGGCGATTAAAGTTATCGTGGACACATTTTATCTGACAGACGAAGAAAAGTTTTTGCTCTTGGAAAGCAATGTCGGGGAAGGAATTTTCTTCGCTGGCCCGAAGCGCGCGGCGATCAAAGTTGTCGCTTCTTATTCCGAAGATCAAATTATAACTTCTGACCCGGCGCAATTGTTGGAAATTGAGAGGGCGAAGAAGGAATTAAGAGAGATAGCGGGAGAGTAGAAATGAGGGTGCCATAGTCTCCGCAGAGCTGTGGCACCGTCCGTTAGAATGTCCGTTATTTGTCCGTTAAAAATTATTTTATGGATAATATAAAAAATGATAAAACAGAAAAAGAGATAGAAGAAAAAGTTTCGGAGAAATTGAAGAAGGATATAAAAAAATTGCTATCAGATAAAGAAGGAAGAACGCCATCGGAGAGTCTAGGAAAGGAGTGGAGAAGAATACTATCAGGAGGAACTGAAAAAAATGAAGCGTTTAAAAAACATAGTGAAAATTATAATGATAGACAAAGTAGTAGAAAACATAGAAGAGCTGGTAGTAAAAAAAGTCTCCCGCCCTTGAAAGATTTAAGAGAAAAAGATAAAGAAGAAAAAAAAGCAAAAGAAAAGTTTCAAAATAAACTTAGTAAGATTAATCGACAATCTGTTAAGAATATTAAGAGAAATGTTAAGGAAAGATCAAGGAAAATTGCGGAAAGAAGAAAAGTAGCTTTTAAAAAAAAGCTTAAGGAGAAGATGAAGAAAAAACTTACGATGAATGCAAAACAAGGGAAAAGCATTCATATGACTTGCCTGTTTGCATTTATGATGTTCCTTGCTTTTTTTAATGATGTCTTGTTGGATATACTTGTTGCGATGACTGTTGAAATTATTGCGTTGGCAATTTCGCTAACAGGAATAGGAGCCGCGGTAGGATTGCCTATTATCGCTTTTGTAGAATCTGCGGGAAATGTTATTGATGCTGCAACAGGCATAATCCTTACAATTTTCTCATTATATATAGGAGGGCATACCAAGGCTGGTATGAAAAAAGGTTTAAGATCTTTGGCTAAATATGTAGGAGGTTTTATTATTGAGCTGATTCCTATTTTAAATTTGTTTGTAAGTTGGATGGTGGTTGTTGCATCAGACTGGCTTGCAGTTAGGAAAAGAGCGGAAAAAGCGGAAGCAATGGATGAGGAAATTAATCAGATAAGCGGAAGATAAAATTTTCAAAATTTGATAGTTTATTTCAAAAGTGCTATTATTGAGATAGTGAAGTTTAGATTTATAAATAAAAAACATGGAAACAAAAAAAGAAATAACAATAGATGAATTAGCGGGAATGATGCAACGGGGGTTTGTAGCGCTTGAAAATAAAATGGATAGCAAGTTTGATAAATTAGATAGCAAGTTTGACAGGCTTGATAATAAAGTTAATGGATTAAAGAGCGAGATGGATAGAAAGTTTGACAGAGTTGATGAAAGGTTTGATCAAGTTTTAACTAATCAGGATCATATTTTGGGAAGATTGGAAAATTTAGAAACGGACAACACGGCAGGCGCAGAAGCTTCTCGGCGGCAGGAAGATAAATTAGAGGATTACGAAAAAAGAATTATTGTTACAGAGAAAAAATTAGGAATTGGCGCGGCAATTTAAATAACCCTTAAACTTATGCAAACAAAAAAAACTACTTTTATAATAGCTTTTATCTCGGCGATATTTGTTAGCGTGAATTTTATGGTTGCCAAAGCGTATGTGCCGTTAGTCAGGCTTCCTGGATTGCCGACAGAGGGGGAGATTAATTTATCGCAATACATTATTGGATTATATAATTTTTTATTAAGCATCGTGGGAATAGTCGCTGTAATGATGCTGATTATCGGGGGGATGAAATATATAACCGCGGCTGGAAACGCTTCAATTATATCTGACGCTAAGGACACAATTTCAAACGCCTTATTCGGTTTATTGCTGGCGCTTTTGTCCTGGGTGATCGTGAGCACAATAAACCCTGATGTTTTATACATAAAAAATCCTGGCGCCGATTTTACAGAGGTACTTAAAGACGATCTCGGCGCATGCGGTTATTATGATCCTGATCCTGCTATCATCGCTCCTGCTCCTAATTGTGTTTGTAAAGACAGCGCAGTTGCTTTTGCTAGTATAACTAGTCAAGAAGCATGTCAGGATATTTGCGTCAATGCTTGTGGAACGACAGAAGCTTCTCCTTGCATCGGAGGGACTTCAAATAATCCAATAAATGGCGTGTGTCATTGTGTTGATGGCAATAAAGAAGTAGATGTTGATTATGGAAATGCCCCAATAGACGCAAAATGTAATGAGGTTTGTAGCAATCCAAGTTTTGCTGAGGATGGGAAATATCATGGAGTAAAAACTGATCTTGATATACTTAAATTAAATGATGACAATGAAATGATTCCTATTTCAAGAATAGATGAAGATACCTTTACTTTAAAAACGAATAAAGATTATTTTTTTGATTTTTCCGATTCCTATGATTGCAGAGGTGAAATAGTTAGTTTTGCGATTGAGTTTAACGGAGGGAAGCCAACTATTTTCGATGCTCCCGACAGATGGTGCTGTATGATAAATAATCCTGCTTGTCCATCAACTTGGGGAGAACTTTGTAATGCAGGACTTCTTTTTAAAACTATGTGTGACGATCCTACCTGT
Organism: bacterium; assembly: GCA_030638825.1. Classification (GTDB taxonomy): domain Bacteria; phylum Patescibacteriota; class Minisyncoccia; order JAHIHE01; family JAGLIN01; genus JAGLIN01. Next base: position 40,871 of record DAOWDU010000011.1, read on the forward strand.
AGTATTGATTTAAAACTATGTACTTGTTTTGAACCCAATGAAGATCGTTCAAATTATCCAATATACAAAGTAAGCTATAGTAGTGATGGGCTAAAAAAACTTTGGACAGGAATAACAAATAGAACTTCAGATGGAGGTATTGTTAGGTGTTACGAGGATGCTGAAAAGCTTTTTAGTGTAAGAGTTGAAAATTAAATAAAAAAAATGGCATAAAATGCCAAATTATTATTATTTAAATTCATTCGAGATAAAACCATATTTTTTTTATCTCACAGGAAGTTTCCTTTAGAGCGATAGAAGAAGGATCTGCCGATTGGCGTTCTATTAAATAGAAATCTCCTTCAATATCCTGACTTTGTTTTCCGATATCGAAACAATCCAAACGATCGGAACGGTCAGACAAAAAAGAATATTCAATCTCCCTGTTCCATGGTTCTCCTCTGTAAGCTATTACTTTAACCCTATATCTTACGGAGTTATAGCGCACATTATTGAACCTTTCGTCGTCATTTTTAACAATAGAGAATTTCAATATATTATTCTCTATCCCTACATTGACCAAATTCATATCTGGTCTTTTTTCTGATGATATTTCCTGAGGGAGATTTGAAACAGGATAATATATTCCTGTTTTTCCTATTTCCTCTGTTTCTGGCTCTTCGGTTCCTACTGGAACAGCATCTGTCTCAGTATCAGTACCACCTATACCAGTATCGGTAGCAGTGATAATTTCGCTGATTCCTATTACTCCTGGTCCAAATACTGCTGCGGTTAGTGTTATCGCTAAGAAAGCGACAAACCATGGAGCGACTGGCCATTCTCTTTTTTCGTGCTTGTTTTCTCCCTGTACAGGAGTCGTCTTTTCTTTTTCATACATATCTATTCACCTCAACTGTTTCAGATCACCTCCTAACATTATTTCTTTATAGATGATCATTTTTATTGGCTACTCTCAAAATATCCAACAAAAAAGACCATCCAAAGAAATCTATTTTATAAAGAACAATTTTTTAAAATAAGCATATAGCCTATCCTCTCCTCTATTTGCATTATACATTACTATAACGAGCAAGTCTATCACAAAGAAAAAGTTTGTCAAGACCGTTTCCTACACCCTGTATGATTTTAAAATCTTCTCCAACGACAAAAACTTAAAATTATTTTTTATTAAAAAACTCTTTTTCTCTTCTGGCAATTCTTCAACAGTAAAAATAAAATAAATCTTTTTGTAGTTTTTTAACTTATCAATAAATTCACTTTTTCTAATCAAGTCATTAATCAATTTTTGATCTATCTTCTTAGATTTTAATTTACATTCGCCAATCAGCGCTATTTTGTTTTTTTTATCAACCGCTACGATATCTATCTCTTTATTGTCGTTAGTTGCGTTAGATCTTTTCCAAAAAGAGCCGATTTGTTCAAAATTAAAAACATTGTCTTTGTTATTATTTTGTTCTATTAAGTAGGTTTTGATTAAATTCTCAAACTTAAAACCTAAATAACTATCTAAATCCTTAATAATATAATCAAACAAAGCAGTCCAATTTTTTATTTCAATCAGATGATTTTTTTATAAAGATAGCGAAACCAAAAAGATAAAAATTCATCTCTAATTTTATACAGGCTTAATTTGGAGCTTGATTTTTTTTCTAAAATGGGAGTTTTTCTTTCTATGATCTCATAAAAATCTTCCAAGGCTTTTAAAAAAACTCCCAGAGAATTTATATTTATACCAGTATAGTTATGAATTTCATTTCTGGTTGTTTTGCCCAGAGAGATAGCAGTCAGAATTGAAAAGTATTTTTCATAAGATTTGCCGAATTCTTCAATCAAAATGTTCTTTCCTTCTTTGATTAAAAAAGCGTCTTCCTGGCAAAATAATTTTTTAATAATTTGTTTAGCGTTTTTTTTCGCTAAATCATCGTCTTCCAACAATTCAAAATATTTGGGCATTCCATTGAAAAGCGAATAGAAAATCAAAAAATTTTTGGAAGATAATAATTTAAAATCCCTTAAAATAGCTTGCTGGGTTTTTAAATCAAAAGGTCTAAGCTCTATAATTTTGTTAGCTCGATTATACAAAGGCTCCTTAGAAGAAGTAAAGATTTTTTTAATGAGAGTAAACATTGAGCCAACGCAAAATATAGCAATTTTACTTTTATCTTTATTTAAGTCCCAGAATTTTTGCAAATCCGAAAAGAAAGAAGGGTTAACTGATTTAAAATTTTTTCTGTTTTTTTGCTAACGAAAAAATAAAGAAAAGGCTGTTTTCTGAAAGTATAAAGGATTAGAGCTGTTTTTCCTACTCTTCTTTTTCCCTGAAGAACAATTAGTTGTCCTTTCTTTTTGCTAGTTTGAACAATTTTGTTGATTGTTGTTATTTCTTTTTCTCTATCGTAGAACTTCATAAAATAGTTATGATTATAACGGTTATATTTACTACCGTAGTAACAGAAGAACTTATTTTTGTCAATGGCTCCATCTCATATTTTTATATAGATTCCGCTTTGCGCATTCAAATTATTAATAAATATCTGGCGGCGGGAGAGGGATTCGAACCCCCGATACCTTTTCAGATATAGCAGTTTTCGAAACTGCCCCGTTCAACCGCTCCGGCATCCCGCCTGATTAACCTATAACTGAAAACAAATAACTTATAACTCGCGATGGCAAAAAAGAAAAGAGCGTTTCTATAATTTCTGTTCTTTGAATAGTGTTAATTTGAAATGCATTTAATTTTCGTAGATGTCATAATCTTCGTAGTCGTAATAATCGTAATAATCGTAATCATAATTATAATCATAATTCAAAATATCAATTATCCTGATGGTATTTTCCTTTGAAGTGGCTATTACTAGGATATTATTTTTGGCAAAATAATCAAAACTGATATCTTTAGTAGGCAAGTTTATATATCTAATATAAGTGTAGCCGTAATTCGTAAATTCAAAACGCTGGTCAAAGCGTTCTTCTATTTTGCTGTCCGTAAATAATGGCTCAAAGACTTTGAACATTTTCTTTTTAGCAACGCTTTCTTGCTCCCAATCCCCCATCGTTTTCAGCAAAGAGACAAGATCGTTTGATTCTATCGCAATTGCAAATCTAAAAGCGTTTGTTCCTGTTTTTATGGCAAAAATATTATAGCTTTCAGTTGTTGTTTCCCAAAAACTGTCTGGGAAGTTCTTGGTTTCAATTCTGATATCTTCCAACGCTTCTTTCAGTGAGACTATATTGTTATCGTCTTTTATTACAATTCTCAATTCTTTAATATCGTCATCTCTCCCGAATTTTTCGTTAATAGCGCTTTCCTTAAATCCCATTTTGACGATGTCGTCTTTAGTAAATTCAATAGAGCTCTTAATTTGAGCGAACTCTTTTATTTCTGTTCCAATAATAACTACTGGAGGCTCGAACGGAGTCGGGGTGAGTTTTCTAACGAGAACATAATAAATCGCTCCGGATAGAATAATTAAAAGAAGCGCTATCGGAATAATTTTTTTCCAGGGCAGCGAAAACAGCTTTATATTGTATTTTTTTATTACCCTGCTTTTTAATTTCTTGTATTTTTCTTTCTCAGAAATAATTTTTTGCTTTTCTTTCATTTCGGCAGTGCTTTTCATATCTTCTATTTCATCTTTTTTTTCTTTTAGTTTAATCCTTTTAGAAACAGAGCTGTATTTTTTTTGTTTTCCGAAAATCAGTCTATTCTCCGGCGATTGATAGCCGTCATCGTTATAGAAACTTTTTATTGCCTCCTTTTTCTTTTCTGGCTCTTTCTCTGTCTTAAGAGATTTTTCCTTTGTTAATACTCCAGAATTTTTATATTCTTTTTCCTTGTTTTCTTTCTCTATATTTTTTATATCTTCAACACGCTTTGTTATTTTGCGAGGTTCTGTGGGTTTATCGTCCTTGAGTTTTTTTGAAATATTATTCCAAAATGATTGTTTGTCTTCCTCTGTTTTTTCTATTTCAGCCGCTCTTTTTTCCTCTAATTCATCGTCCGTCTTTTCTGTCTGGACTTCCTGATTTTCTTTCTTGTCAATTGTTTCTGAAATTTTATCAATAAGATCCTCCAATTCTTTTTTGTCATCGCTTTTCAAATCAACTTGTTTTTCTTCTTGCTCTGTTGCCTTTTCTTCGCTTGCCGTATCTACTATAGCAGTTTCTTCCTCTGTATCTTTTTTCACTGATTCTTTTTCATCGTCATTTTTTGAAATTCTTTCTATAAGATTTTTTAGTTCGTCAATTTCTTCATCCTTTAATTTTCCGGAAGTTGTGTCGGGCGCCACGACAGAACCAGATATTTCCGCAGTGGCAATATCTGGTTTCTTTTGACCTTGCTCCTCTTTTAATAATTTTCCGCTTTCATTATCAGAAGAAGCAAGATCATCTTTCATTGTTCTTATTTTTATTTTTCCTTTCATAATATATTTTTATTTTACACTCCCTTATGCGTCAAACTTATTCTTCCTTGATCGTCAATTTCTTTTACTTTCACGGCAATAACATCGCCAAGATTAACAACATCTTCAACTTTCTCAACCCTATTGGGAGCAAGTTCTGAAATATGAACCAGTCCATCTTGTCCAGGGAGAACTTCCACAAAAGCGCCGAAAGTCATAATTCGCACAACCTTGCCTTGAAAAACTTCTCCGACAACAACTTCTCTTGTTAATTCTTTGATCCAGTCTTCCGCTTTCTTCGCTTCTGTCGCATCTTTGGAAGTAATCATTACTAAGCCATCATCTTCAATATCTATCGCTACGCCAGTTTCGGCAATAATTTCGTTAATCATTTTTCCACCAGGTCCGATGACATCTTTTATTTTTTCAGGGTTTATTTTCATTGTTGTAATTCGTGGCGCATATTGAGAAAGCTCTTTTCTTGATTCCGAAATCGCTTCATTCATCGTCTCAATAATTTTCATCCTCGCTTCTCTTGCCTTAGTTAAAACTTCTTCAACTATTTCCAAAGTTATTCCCGCTACTTTCACATCCATTTGCATCGCCGTAATTCCTTTTTCTGTTCCCGCTACCTTGAAATCCATATCGCCGTGATGATCTTCATAGCCCTGAATGTCAGTTAATATTTTATGATTCCCATTATCATCAGAAATCAAACCCATCGCAATTCCCGCCGCTGGTCGTGGAATAAAAATCCCTGCGTCCATTAAAGCCAACGAACTTCCGCAAACACTTGCCATTGAAGATGAGCCATTAGATGATAAAATTTCCGAAACTAAACGAATTGTATATGGAAATTCTTCTTTGTCTTGAGGAATTAATGGTTGCAACGCTTTTTCTGCCAAAGCGCCGTGCCCGATTTCTCTTCGTCCCGGTCCGCGCATTGGTCCAGTTTCTCCAACTGAAAATGAAGGGAATGTATAGTGATGCATAAATCTTTTTTTGCCATCTTCTTCCATACTATCCATAGTTTGCTCATCTCCGGGAGAACCCAAAGTTGCTACAGTCAAAGCTTGCGTTTCTCCTCTGTTAAATAATCCCGAGCCATGCGTTCTTGGAAGCAATCCAACTTGCGCGCTGATTTTTCTAATTTCTTCCACGTTTCTTTTATCTGGCCGTTTATCTTCTTCCAAAATCGCTTTATGAACCAAAGCGTCTATTTCTTCATCTGTCACTAAGTCCGCGATATATTTTAAAGCCTTATCATCGCCAAATTTTTCTTCTATAAATTTGTGCAAATCTTCTCTGAGCTGTTTGCTCTCTTTGTTTTTTTCTTCTTTATTTTCCGCAAAAACAACCTTCTCTAATCTTTCTGCTAAGAACTTTCGCATCTCATTTTCTACCTCTTTATCCGCTTGAATTAATTTCGCTTCTCTCTTCTCTTTTCCAACCTCTGAAATTATTTCTTTCTGGAAATTAATTATTTCTTTAACGCATTTTTGCGAGAATTTAATTTTCTCCAAAACCTCATCTTCCGCAACTTCGTTTCCCCCGCCTTCAATCATATTTATTTGATCATCTTTTCCGGCGATAATAACATCAAATGAACTTTCGTCTCTTTGTTCATAGGTTGGATTGACGATAAGTTCTCCGTCAACTTTTGCCACTCGCACGGCGCCAATCGGTCCATCCCAAGGAATATCAGAAATCGCCAATGCCAAAGATGCTCCAATTAAAGAGCAAATGTCCGGATCGTTCGCCTGATCTACAGACAAAATCGTCAAAACAACTTGAATATCATTTCTAATTCTGCTGTTAAATAACGGTCTAATTGTTCTGTCCACCATTCGTCCTGACAAAATCGCTTCATCCGTCGGACGACCTTCTCTCTTGATAAATCTGCTTCCTTTAATTTTTCCCGCCGCGTAAAGTCGCTCTTCGTAATCTACCATTAAGGGAAAATAATTAATCCCCTCCCTGATATTGTCGCTCATTACGGCTGTCGCCAAAACGACTGTATCGCCATACTGAACTGTCACTGACCCATTCGCCTGATTTGCCATCTTGCCAGTTTCCACAATTATTTCTTTCCCCGCAAGACTTTTCTTAAATGTTTTCACTTCCATTTTTTTATACCTTTCTTTAATTACTGATCTGCAAACTCTAGACTAATATTATTTCTTAAAACAATATTTTAATCTAACTGTTTATAGATCAGTAAAATTTTAATTAGTTTATTATTTAAAGTTGGTTATTGGTTTATTTGTCATTCCCGTGAAGACGGGAATCCAGTTTGTCTCAATAAACAATATCTTTCGTAAAAATTTATTAAGTATAAAAAACTGAAACAGTCTATCTGTTTGGTGATTAGGGAGTTGATTAGTTAAATTATTTATTTTTTAATCTTTCCTAAAATTAGTTCTATACAACCGCCATATTCACCCGTGTGTAAAATTGTGTAATGACCCGAAGATAACTTCTTCTTTAATTCATTGTTATTGTTAGATTTATCAATTTGGTTTTTACGAAAAAACAGTTTGCGTTCAATAGCGTAAACATTTCTGTGTCTCCACCAACCCTGCATAGCTACAGCGACCGAAACTAACAAAGCTACAGTTGAAATGAATATTGATATTGTTTCTATATTTTCCATTCTGGTATTTTTACTTTAGCAATCTGGATAACCAGAGCATAATTGTTTACCATTAAAACCATAAAATGGTTCTCTTTTAATTTCTGCTCCTGTATACATATTTTTATCTTGAATTGGCCAAAAAAATCTTATATAATAATTTTTAGCATCTTTTGATAAATTACCAACAGTAAGTATTTTAGATGTTTCCTCTTGCTTAATCCATGTTTCCTCAAGAGGCATATCATATGTTCCTTTGGATAAAAATATTTTTGTTACTTTATTACTATCAATATTGTAAGTTACACTAATAGCGTAACCATCTTTTTCAAATACTTTTACCCAAGTATCAACGTTTGTCTGAATTGCAACATCGGTGGGTTCTGGATTTTCATTTACAGGTTTACCAAAAGCTGAAGCAAAATACGAAATATTTTTATCTAAGAGTGCAGGAATGTCAAATATGACATGAATTATTTCTGGTTCTTCTTGTCCAACTTTCTTAGCCTCTTGTTTTTGTAAGTTATCATTTTCTGATTGATTAGTTTTATCTTCGCCAGAAAATATTATAACAATCACTATTCCAAAAAAAATAGCTAAGATAATTTTCCAATATTTTTCATACCAAGGTTTTGATATTTTTTGTTCTGTCATAATAATTATTTTAAAAAATTAATAAAATTACATTCTTATTTATTTACACCTTAATCTCCACCCCCGTTTCTCTAATCTCATTCGCCAAAGAATCATATTTATCATTAAAATCCTTCAGCGTAAAACCAACAGGTTCAATCGTATAATTCAAATTAAAAATCTTTCGTTTCTTCCATAAATATTGCGATGCCTCAAAAGAATCTTTAAACTTAGAAGAAACAACACACAAATCAATATCACTCCATTCGCGCTGAGAACCACGAGCAAAAGAACCAAAAAGAATGACTTTTTTAATAGGCAGTCTGTCTTCCTTTAAAATGTCCAAATATTTCCCTATTTCTTTTTCTACTTTTTTCGGTATTCTTTTTCTAACCATAAAAATAATTCTTATAGTCGCTCTTTCCTATATCTATCATAATCATCCCTAATAATCCAAGAAGCGACAGTAAAAATCATTTCCAAAGTAATCTTCATTGGATGACTAACAACATATTCCTTAAGAGGATCAATTAAAGGATCGTTTTCTAACTCTTTCAAAGCAGTTTTAGCTTCTGTTTCATAATCATAGAGAGTTCTTAACTTCCAAGTGTCCATCAGTTTAAAAATCTTTTCTTGTAATTCTGGATAAATTCTATAGAATCCGCAGTCAATTAAAAGTTCTTTGCCCTCTTTATTGATAATCATAGGACTACCTGGATTACCAAAAAAAGATGATCTTTTCAAAAGACCAATGTCCTTATCATGATCATGAACACATTCCCAAATCTTTTTACAATCACTCTTAATCTCAACAATATCATCTCTTGTTATTTTAACAGTTTCATCGGTTCTAATTATTATTTCTTTAGTTTCACCCAATAATAAATTAGATAAAATATTCCCAATTTTTTTTATTTTTTCAATCATATAATTTAAATTATATTTTTATTTTTTATTTCCCATCACAATCCTCAATCTTAAATCCCAATTCTTCCAAAACAAAATCCCGGAAATAAACGGCGATGATACCGAGAATAGCAAAAAGATTTATTCCTTTTTTGAAAGCATAATCTTTAATCGGAAGAAATATTGGATCGTCTTCCATGTCTTCAACAACTTTTCGCGTTTTTTCTTGGGCGTCATAAGCATTCGTCGGTTTTGGATCAGCCAAAATTTTATCAAGAATTTTTTGTTTATTCGCATCAACAATTTCTTTTGCTTTGCTTTCAATTAAAACATTCGTTCCCCTTTCAGTAAGAACAGTCGGAGAAGCGGACTTTGTATAGTTTATTTTTAAACTGCCTTCTATGTAGGAAACGCGATTACCAATAAAAGAAACTTTTTTATCAAGCTTTTTAAAATCTCCGTCTAAATTTTCAATGTCTTTTTCTAAATCTCCTATTTGATTTCGCAGACTTTTATAAAGAAACCAGCCGCCGAATCCCACAAAAACAGCTGGTCCTATTTTGTCAGCGGTAAGCCCATAATATTTTAAAATGTCAAAAACATATTCAATCATAGATTTTTAAAAATTAAAATATTTTTATTTCTTCTCTTCCACCTCATACTCCACATCTTCTAAATATTCTTTCTTCTTCCCTAATTTCTTTCTACCCACAACTTTATCATAAAGATAAGAAGCAACCGCCAAAAAAGCCGCTTTTTTTATTTTTCTTTTTTTGAGATTTATTTTTTCTTTTAGTTTTTTAAACATAAAAATATATTGCTAAATTTCTTGGAGTACAAATTAGCTAAATTTGTCATAGTGAGCTTGTCGAACTATGATAAATTTAGCGAGTCTACCCATCCTTCGACAAGCTCAGGATGACGATTTAATTTAGCAATAGAACAATTTACTTAATCAAAAACTTCCTCTTATTCTGGCTTAAATCTATAAAATCATCCACTACCCCTAACAATTTCCCTGAGGCGGTTTCGCCGAAAGCTACTGCTTCTACGCGGCAGCCTTTGTTGATTTTTAAATATTCCACCAATGGCTCATAATCGCCATCGCCGGATACGATTACAACCACATCAAGTTTATCAGCTAATTTGATTGTGTCAACCGCTAGTCCGACATCCCAGTCGGCCTTTTTCGCTCCGCCTGCGAAAATTTGCAGATCTTTTTCTTTTATTTCAAAGCCGAGTTTTTCCATCGCTTCAAAAAATGATTTTTCCTCTCCGCTTTCTGTTTTAATAACATAAGTAATCGCTCTGATTAAAGTTCTTCCCGCAACCGCGACTGACAAAACTTCTTTGAAATTTACTCTGGCTTTATATAAATTTCTCGCGCTATGATACATATTTTGCGCGTCAACAAAGACCCCAATCCGCTGGTCTTTGTGTTTGATTGTTTTAGATGTTGGCATAATTTTAAATTGTTAAATAATTATTTAGAAATTAATTGAAACTCGTAGAAATTTGTTGAAATTAGTTGTTGCTCGCAAAACACAATTGAATTTCTATTAATTTCAATTAGTTTCTATAAATTTCTGTATTATAATGCTATGCATAACAATTTAACAATATTTTTATTTTTTCTTTCCCGCTTTCAATTTCAGCGATTTTGTTATTTTGCTAAACCTTTCCTCACTATTATTCTGAATGTCTTTCAAAAGTTTTTTTCTTTTGGCAACCATTTGCAAAAGTCCTCTGCGGGAATGATTGTCTTTTTTGTTTACCTTTAAATGCTCCGTTAATTCTTTAATTCTTTCCGTTAAAACAGCCACCTGAACTTCGGAAGATCCCGTGTCTTCTTTATGAGTTTTGAACTTGTCTATAATTTTTTTCTTCTTGTCTTTTTTGATCATTTTTATTATTTCATTAATTAAATCAAAAACGCTTGCTTTCTAAAATTCAAGCATTTTACTGCTATTATAATAACATAAAGATAGAGATTAGACAAATTTTAATTGCTAATTTTAACAGGCCGATTTGTCGCCTTTGATAATCGTCAAAAATGTTTTGAATAAAATAATTAAATCTAACAGTAACGACCAGTTTTCAATATAATAAATATCAAGCTTTGCTTCTTTCTCAAAATCAAGATTAGAACTGCCGCTTACTTGCGCCATGCCAGTCATCCCAGATTTTATCGTAAGAAGTTTTTTGTGATGTTTTTTGTATTGCGCGACTTCTTCTGGTTCATGAGGGCGCGGTCCGACCAAGCTAATATCTCCCTTTAAAACATTAATCAATTGCGGGAATTCATCAAGACGGGTTTTTCTGATAAATTTTCCGACTTTGGTTATGCGCGGATCATCTTTCATTTTGAAAAGCGGGCCTTCTTCTCTTTCGTTATATTTTGCAAATTCAGGATTGAGATTTCCTTCTTTGTCATATTTCATCTCGTGAGCATTTTCTATCATAGAACGAAATTTATAAAGTCTAAACTTTTTTCCTCTGGAGATTCTTTCAAGTCTTGCAAAAACTGGTCCAGCGCTGTCTGATTTTATAATAAGAGCCATGACAGCAAAAAATGGTGATAAAATAATAAGACCAATAAAAGACGCAACGATGTCAAAAATTCTTTTAATAACTGTTCCCCAGCCGTCAAGGGGGGTTCTTTTAACTTCAATAAAGGTAATATCTGAAATAGTCTGCATTTCAAAAAGAGCTGCTTGCGCCTGAAACATATCGGGGACGAATTTAAAATCAATATTTTTTTCCTGGCAAAAATCAAGCAAATCGTGAATTCTTTCCCTTTCTACTTTTGTGGAGCAGAGAATTATTTCGTCAATTCCAGGATCTTTAAAAATTTTTTCCAAGTCTTCTATTCTAAAATCTCTTAATTTGCGAACCACTTTGTAGCCAAGAATTTTATTTTTCTTAATTTCCCGATGAACTGTTTTGACAATTCCGTTGTCGCCTAATAAAACTAACCTATGAAAACCAAGCTTGTATTTATGAGCCAGCCAACTTTGAATAATTCTGATCATCACGCGGCCAGAAACGACGGTCGTAATCGCGAAAAACCAGGCTGCAAAAAATATAAAACGGGAAGAAAACATTTCCCGCTGCATAAAAGCGATAAAAATTATAACCATAAAACTGGCTGAGACTCCGATCATAATTTGGAATATTTCTTTCCACAACTTGCGGACATTGCTTAAGCTGTATAAGCCAATTAGAGCGAACGAAATAATAAAAACAGGAGACACGGCAAATGTTATCTCCATAAAACGGCTAAGTGGCAAATCAAAAACAATCGGTCTTAACTGTGATAGCTCTCCGCTAAATCTTAAAGAATATGCCAGTATTCCCGCCAGCATTATCATTAAAAAATCTATTGGAACCAAGAGGACATTAAAAATAAGTTCTGATCGTTTCATAATTCATTTCTTACGCCGCTTAAAACAAATAAATAATAAGCCGAATTTTGTTTTCTGATATAAAATCAAAATGATAATCATCTATCTAGCCATACTATTGCTAGTATGATCAAGCGAGCTACTTTTTTCCCAACTAACTTACAACTTACAACTTACAATTTTAATATTGTTATTTGTTATGAGTTATAGGTTATAAGTTAGTCAGGATTTGCTCTTGCACCAGGCAGGGTTTACCATCATTTGCTGTCACCAGCAAGGAAAGAGCGTAGATTTAAATTTATAAAAATTCAAATCATCGCCCAACTTTTCACCTTTTATCATGTATAACATGATTAGTATAGTCTCTGTGGCACTTTCCCTATCCTAAAAAAATTAGAACGGTTGCCGTTAGCAACTGCCTGCTTCCAGGTTATTTTAAAGTAATCTGGGGTGTTCGGACTTTCCTCTCCTATTCTTTAAAAGAACAAAAGCGATTATCTAATTTACCATTTTAAGCTCTTTCATTATACAAAAAACAATCACTTTGTCAATCTAAATTTTGTGCTATAATACTCTTATGGAAAATATTTTAGAAAGTTTAAATAAGAGACAGCAAAAGGCCGTTACCGCGACGGACGGGCCGGTTTTGATAATTGCGGGACCGGGATCCGGGAAGACGAAAGTTTTAACGCATCGCATCGCTTATATTATAAAAAATAAGGCGGTCAGTCCGACTAATATTCTTGCGGTAACTTTTACGAATAAAGCTGCCCAGGAAATGAAAAGCAGGGTAGGCGTGTTGCTTGAGAAGATGGTTTATGCAAATAATTCTAACTTTTATAAAAAATCATTTGACGATGACGCCCCTCACCCCAACCCTCTCCCGCGGGGAGAGGGAGTTTCCAGTTTCCAGTTTCCTGTCATTGGCACTTTTCATAGCATTTGTGTGAGAATTTTGCGGCAGGAGGCGGAGTTGATCGGCTATAAAAAAGGATTTACTATTTATGATGACAGTGACCAGCAAGCAATAATTAAAAAGATTATGAATAATTTACAGATAAGTCCAGAGCAGTTTAATCCGCGGGCGGTCTTGTCTCATATTTCTAACGCTAAAAATGAATTGAAAAGTCCGAAAGATTTTAGTGATATCGCCGACGGTTATTTTCAGGAACAGGTTAGTATTGTTTATAATGCGTATCAGAAAAAATTAAAAGATAATAATTCTTTGGATTTTGACGATTTAATTATGCAGACAATTTTATTGTTTTTAGACAAGCCGGAGATTTTGCGAAAATACCAAGATAAATTCCGTTATGTGATGGTTGATGAATATCAAGACACGAATTACGCGCAATACAAACTGGTTGATTTATTAAGCAAAACTCATCGGAATTTATGCGTTGTTGGCGATGACTGGCAGAGTATTTACAAATGGCGCGGCGCGGACATTAGAAATATTTTGGATTTTGAGAAAAATTATTCTGAAGCGGAAGTTATTTTGCTAGAACAAAATTATCGATCAACGCAAACAATTTTAGACGCCTCATATCAAATAATTTCCCGCAATGTCAATCGCAAGGAGAAAAAGCTTTGGAGTGAAAAAGAGGCGGGCGAGCCGATCGTTATTTACGAAGCGGCTGACGAAAAAGGAGAAGCAGAATTTGTTATTTCGGAAATTGCCAGATTAACAAATAATAAAATAAATTTAAAAGACATTGCGATTTTATATCGCACAAACGCTCAATCAAGATCAATAGAGGAAGCATTTTTGCAATATGGCGTTCCCTATAAAATCGTCGGCGGTATAAAATTTTATCTGCGAAAAGAGGTAAAAGACATTATCGCCTATCTGCGGCTTATTCAAAATCCAAATGACACAGCGAGTCTGGAAAGAATTATCAATATTCCTAAAAGAGATATTGGACAGGTGACTTTCAGAAAGATAATGGCAGAAATGGAAAAGAGTGGAAACGATGTTATTGAAGCATTGTTTAATTGTAATTGTGAAAATATTCCAGAAGGCAAGATTAAGAAAATAAAAAGCTTTGCGGAAATTATTCTAAAGTGCCAAGATAAAATTGACAAAATTAAAATTTCTGAATTGCTTACTTATCTTTTGAAAAGCATTAATTATGAAAAGCATATCAAAGATGGAACTGATGATGGAGAAAAAAAATGGGAAAATGTGAAAGAGCTTTTTAGCGCTGTGGAAAAATACGATAATCTGCCGGCGAAAGAAAATTTGAAAATATTTTTAGAAGAAATCGCGCTGGCGACGGATTTAGATAAGATAGACGATTCGCAGGATGCCGTAACTTTAATGACGCTCCATTCTGCTAAGGGCCTTGAGTTCAGCGCTGTTTTTATAATTGGGATGGAAGAAGGATTGCTTCCTCATTCCAGAAGCATTCAGGATCCTTCTGAGATGGAAGAGGAAAGAAGATTGTGTTATGTCGGAATTACAAGAGCGAAAAAGAAAGCGTATCTTATCTTCGCGAGAACCAGAAAAATTTACGGCTCAACGCAAGCAAATATGCCCTCCCGTTTCATTTCCGACATCCCAGAAGAGTTAGCGGAATTTAAGAGGCAGGAGTATAGTTATTTGGGAGAGGATGAAGTTGTTGAAGTTGATTAAACTGTCATTAATACCATTATGTTTTCTAAAACCGAAATTAAAAAATTACTTGAAGAAAAAGATTTGAAAGTTCTGAAAAGGTTAGGACAGAATTTTTTGATTGATGAAAAAGTTTTAAATGAAATAATTAGAGCGTCGGAACTTAATAAAGATGATTTTATTTTGGAAATTGGTCCAGGTTTGGGAACGCTTACCGATGAACTTGTTAAAAAATGTGGAACAGTTGTGGCGATAGAGAAAGATAAAAAAATGGCAGAGTTGATTTTTAAAGAAGCTGAGCTTCCTATAGGAAGCTCAGCTTCTCGCGCTTTTTTAAAAATCATCAACGATGATATTTTAAAAATAAATTTAAACAAGCTTATTGAAGAATATTCTAAAAACAAAAAATATAAATTGATTTCTAATATTCCATATTACATCACTTCGCCTGTGATAAAATTATTTTTAGAAAATAGCATCCAGCCGGAGCTGATTGTTTTGCTTGTTCAAAAAGAAGTAGCGGAAAGGATCTGCGCGAAGCCGGGAAAATTAAGTATTTTAGCTTTGAGCGTCCAAATATACGGCGAGCCGGAGATTGTTAGCTATGTTGATAAAGCCGCGTTTTATCCCGAGCCAAAAGTTGATTCGGCGATTTTAAAAATCAAAAACATTAAAAAAGAATTCTCTGAAGAGTATTACAAAAAACTTTTCAAAATTATAAAAATCGGGTTTTCGTCTAAAAGAAAAAAGCTGGCAAATAATTTATCAGCTGGATTGTATCTTACCAAAAAAGAAAGTGAAGATATTTTGCAACAATCAAACATAAATCTAAACACTCGCGCGCAGGAATTGAGTTTGGAGGAGTGGGATAAATTAGTAAAATTGACGCTGTTGAAATAATTTGGTAAAATAAAAATAGTTAAAAAAGATAATAAAAATATTATGGTCTTGAAAAAGAATTTGAAAAAGAAAAAGCAAGCTAAAATCAAAGAAACAACTATTGATGATTTGGCGATAATGATTGGAAAGGGATTTAAACATGTAGAAGGACGGATAAATTCTCTTGAACGAGAACAGGAAAAAACAAAAGAAGAAATAAAAGAATTTAGAAGAGAAAATTATTTAGAGCATGAAGAAATGAAAATACGCTTTGATAATGTCGCTCATCGTTTTGAATTGGTAGAATTGCAAAAAAGAGTTGGGGTTTTAGAAGGACGAGCGATGGTTTAGGGTTTTTTGAAGGAAAATTTGAAACAGGATTTGTCCCTTGACAAACCCTGTTTTTTGTTATACGATGACTTGTTCTGATGATGGAGGATTATGTCTGAAAAAGACTTATATCTTTAGCTCATCAGGTCCCGCTGGATTTATTTGGCGGGAAGTGGAATGAAGATTGACAATTTAAAAGGAGTTGAATGATTATGAATGATAGGAAAAGCGGTCGTGATTGGTCGGGGGTGGGTTTTACTCCACATAAAGAGATAAAGAAAAGAAACAAAAATACGGTAGCAAATAAAGGAAGCGGGAAATCGTCTTCTCTTGTAAAATTTTTGCTTTCGCTTGTTGTGGCGGTTGTTTTGATTGCAATTGTTGTCGGCGTTTTTAGGCTGATAGATTTTGCGGCAATAGGAGTGGCAATGCTTATAATATTTATAATGATTGTCCTTTTACTTGCGGTAATTGTTGCTGGAATATTTTCAGTGTATACCTTTTTTGCCCCAAGAGATTGGTTTTGGGGAGGAAAACCTGAAGAAGGAACGGCGTGTACAATCGTGGCTGGAACAAAAAACAAAAAAGGAAGTTTTGTTAAAGCCGAAATAAGTTATGTAGGACACAAACTTGCCGAAAATTGGGATGTTGTTCCTGATGAAGATTTTCAAGCAGGAAAGAAAAGTTTTCTTGAACGAATTGGTTTAGGGGGAATTTTTTGGATTGGATTTCCCAGTATTCGCAGAAGATATAAGGATTTTTTTAGCTGGACAACAGTACTTAATAATGGGGAATTTGAAGACCATAATGGGGAATTTGATCATGTGCCTCTAACAGAAGATACTTATGTGATTTTAATTCCCAAGGCTGAGACAACAGAATCCATGGTTCCTATGGACATTACGATGCTAATGACAGCACAAATTATAAATCCCATGAAAGCAAGACATAAAGTTGAGCATTGGTTACAAAATATTGCTGCCTTGATTAAAGCTCCAGCCGTAAAACTTATTGCTCAAATGGATAATCCAAGGGATTTAATTGGAAACGAAGAATTAACAAAAGTATTTTATAATAAGCTTGAAAAATCTGGAGATATAAAATACTTTAGAGATGTCTATGGCGTTAAGGTGTCAAGAGTTGAAGTTATTGCAATAGACCTTGATAAGGAAGCGGAAGAGGCTGCAAAGAAAAAATGGAAGAATGAACAAGTAGCAGCAGCATTTATTGTTGAGGAGGAAGGAAAAGGAAAAGGATATAGTAAGAGAATAGGGATACAGACAGAGGCTGATGTGAAGCGGATTGAAGATATAAATAGTAAAGTCCAAGAATTCGGAGATTTAGGATTAACTATAGAATATCTTAAAGCTGCAGAAAAGTCAGGCAAAATAGTTCTTCCTCCGCCAACAATGATTGGAGATGCTATAAAGCAAGCTCTTGGAGGAGATGAGTCATCCAATAAGCTCGCCAAGTTGCTTGAAGAAGCAAATATAACTAAGGAGGACATAAGAGATTTTATCAAAGCTAAAGCGAAAGGCAAGGAGGAATAGGAAATGAGTTTTGCAATTGTTGCAATAATGATCTTTCTTGTACTTCTTTTTCTATTTTTTGTAGTTCTAATAATAATAGGACTTACGACAAATAGAAGTGGCGAAAGATCGGAAACGGGAAGACCTTCAGTTTTCTCTTCCCTAACCTCCAAACTCCCATCCGCCGGAACCATTCTCGTGATTCTAGTTGTCGCTGTGATATCATTAGCGACAATAATTTGGGCATTGCAATTTCTGTTTGGTTTTTTTACATTTGCTGAGAGCCAAACTCCAGAATGCTTCAACAACGAAACCAACAAAGATTACGGGTATAGCCGTATCAATGATGGAAAATTTGTGATTGAAGACGGAAAATTGTCAGTGTTCAAATCAATCAGGATAACAAGCACAAACATAATCTGGGAATATCCAGAGTTTGGTTTCTCTATTGGGGGAATTGAAGGAAGGAAAGGAGAGAGAGTAACGGTAGATGTTCTGTTAGAAAGCAGAACAGGGAGCTGTTCGTTCAACTTTACCGTAGGTCCTTCTGCTGGTGTAAAAAAAGTAAAGTTCAGCATCAGCGAAAACGATCAGGTTTTGGTGAGAGTTGACAACTCTCCAATACCTATTGGAGAGAAACGATTTAATTCCAGTGGGAGTTATGACCTCACTGTAGATATAACTTCCAATAAACTGGATGAAACTGCAGAAACTCGCAAGAGCTGCAGTTTGTTCATCCCATCTTTCTATTTAACCGAAGCAACTTTCGGTTAGATAAAATTAACAATAATTTATAGAGAATGTTTTTCTGACGCTAAGTATCAGATTAAAACATTCTCTTATTTTTTTGCCAAACAACGCAAGTTATGTTAGAATGTTAGCATGTTAAAATGTTAAAATGAAATTATGAATATTGTTTGGTACGGGCAAAGCTGTTTCAAGATTCAAAGCAAAGATATAATTTTAATCACCGATCCCTTTGATAAAAAAATTGGGCTAAGACCGCCTTTTGGATCAGCCGATATTGTGACCATTAGCCATAATCATTATGATCACAATAACTTTCAAGTCATCAAGAACGATCCCTTTATTGTTGATAGTGTTGGAGAATATGAAATAAAAAAAGTGACAATTAAGGGAATAGACTCTTGCCATGATAATCAGGGAGGGAAAGAGAAGGGACAAAATACGATTTATAAAATAGAAATGGAAGGAATAAAAATCTGCCATTTGGGAGATTTTGGGCAAAGTACCCTTGTCAATGGACAGCTGGAAAAAATAGGCCAGATTGATATTTTGTTTATTCCCATCGGCGGAGTTTTCACGATTGATTGGAAATCAGCAAGCGCCATCATCAGCCAAATTGAACCGAGAATAATAATTCCGATGCACTATAAAATTCCAGGAGTGAAAGGAGATTTATTGAAGTTAGATACCGTTGATCAATTCTGCAAAGAACGCGGTGTGTCATCCAAAGACGCTGTTAATAAGTTTAGTATTAAAAAGAAAGATTTGCCTCAAGAAGGATCGGAAACGGTGATTATGAAAGTCGCATAATAATTTTATTTTGAAAAAAATTATTAAAAAAATTCAAAATAAGCCAGAAAAAGAAAAGGTTATGATAATGTGGATCCTGGTTATTTTTTGTATGCTGATTATGATTGGCATTTGGAAAATAAATCTTGCTTTAAATAAACCAACAGAAATAAATTCTAATAATTATAGCAATTTAAATTTACCGCCTTTTCCAGAATTAGAAGAATTGAATGAAGAAATTGGTAGTTTAGAAAAATTAAACGAAGAAGTAATTGAAAAAGATAAAATAGAGAAAAAATTAGAAAATTAAAAATTTGAATAATATGAAAATTAAACAAGAAAATAACCTGGCTTTCGTAGATGGGCAGAACTTATATTTAGGAACGATAACGGGGAAAAATAAATGGGTTGTTGATTTGGAGAAATTTAGAATCTATTTAAGCAGAAAATATAAAGTTAAGAAGGCTTATTATTTTTTGGGATATATAAATGGAAGTTATCAGGGTTTGTATGACGAGATACAAGAAGCTGGTTTTATTTTAAAATTTAGGGAGCATAATACTATTATGATTGGCGAGAAAAAAGGAAATGTTGATACAGATATTATTTTTTCTATTATGGAAAAAATGTACAGAAGAGAAAAATTCGATAAAGTTATTTTAGTTTCAGGCGACGGCGATTACAAACAATTAGTTGATTTTTTGATTAAGGAAAATAAGTTTGAAAAAATTCTTTTCCCAAATAAAAAATTTGCCTCATCGTTATATAGGCAAATTACAAGAGTTTACTATGATTATTTAGAAAATATAAGATACAAAGTGGGCAAAAATCAAAAAGGGGACCTTAGGTAGTTAGCCGTTCGGGATCCCTTTTCGTATTAATACCTACATAATAGCAGATTTGAAAACCCTGTCAAGAGCAAATTCTTAGAGCAAATTCTTAATAAAGTTATTAAAAATAGAAAAATCGGAAAATTAGAAATAATCAATTTTACAGGTTAAAATCTAAGTTCCAGTAAATAATAAAATATTTTAAATATGAAAAAAGAAGAAATTAAAAAAGCTGAACCGCAAAATAATATCGGCAAAATTGAAGACAAGCCGATTACTGATGAGATGCAGGAATGCTATCTTGACTACGCGATGAGCGTGATTGTTTCTCGCGCGCTGCCGGATGTTCGTGATGGGTTGAAGCCAGTTCACAGAAGAATTTTATACGCGATGCATGACATTGGGCTGAAACCGCAAGCGAAATTTAAAAAATCTGCTACTGTTGTCGGAGAAGTTTTGGGAAAATATCATCCGCATGGAGACGCCGCTGTTTATGAATCAATGGTCAGAATGGCGCAGGATTTTTCAATGCGCTATCCGTTAGTAAACGGACAAGGAAATTTCGGCTCAATGGATGGCGATTCAGCGGCGGCAATGAGATACACCGAAGTTAAAATGGCATCTATCGCGGAAGAAATGCTTTATGATATAGATAAAGACACTGTTAATTTTGCGGATAATTATGACAAGAGCCGAAAAGAACCGACTGTGATGCCCGCTAAACTTCCGCAGCTTTTGTTAAATGGGACGATCGGAATTGCGGTCGGAATGGCGACAAATATTCCGCCGCATAATTTAAACGAGATTGTTGACGCGACTATTTATTTAATAGACAATGACGATGCGACGATAGAAGATTTATTGAAATTTGTAAAAGGTCCGGATTTTCCGACAGGCGGATTAATTTATGGACAGAAAGATATTTTGCAAGCGTATTCAACTGGAAAAGGGAGATTGGATATGCGCGCTAAAGCTGAGATTGTGGAAAATAAAAAAGGACGATTTCAGATTATAGTTTCCGAAATGATTTATCAAGTTAACAAATCCACTCTCATTGAAAGAATAGCGGAACTAGTAAAAACAAAAAAGATTGAAGGAATCAAAGATTTGCGCGACGAATCAGACAGAGATGGCGTGAGAATCGCGATTGATCTTAAAAATGACGCCTATCCGAAGAAGATTTTGAACAGACTCTATAAGCTCACCGATTTGCAAAAAGCGTTTCATTATAATATGCTCGCTCTTGTTGACGGATTGCAGCCAAGAATTCTGAATTTAAAAATGATCCTTGAATATTATATTATCCATCGCGAAGAGGTTGTCCGCAGAAGAACGCAGTTTGAATTAAATAAAGCAAAAGAACGAGCGCATATTTTAGAAGGCTTGACTATTGCTTTAGATCAAATTAGCGAAGTTATTAAAACAATTAGAAAAGCGCCGACGAAAGAAAAAGCGCACAGCGACTTAATGAAAAAATTTAAATTAAGCGAACGGCAAGCGACAGCTATTTTAGAAATGAGATTGCAAACGCTGGCGGGATTAGAAAGGCAGAAAATAAAAGATGAGTTGGAAGAAAAATTAAAACTGATTAAAAAATTAGAAGCGATTTTAAAAAGCAAAATTAAAATTAAAGAAATTATAAAAAACGAATTAGAAGAAGTTAAAAACAAATTTGGCGACGAAAGAAGAACCAGAATATACAAAGGCGGGCTTGATGAATTCTCGCAAGAAGATTTAATTCCGAAAGAAGATGTCATTATAACTTTAACCAGAGAAGGCTATATTAAAAGAATGGATTCCCAGACTTATCACGTTCAGCATCGTGGCGGCAAAGGAGTTATCGGCGCGGCGATGAAAGAGGAAGATGTGATTGATCATTTTTTCCTGACTAATACGCATAATAACTTATTATTCTTTACAAATTATGGCCGAGTATTTCAAACAAAAGCGCACGAAATTCCAGCAAGCGCCAGAACAGCAAAGGGACATTCAATTGTAAACTTCTTACAGCTTTCTCCTGAAGAGACAATTACAGCTGTTGTTTCTTTGGAAAAAGAAAAAAATATCAGTTTCCTTGTAATGGCGACAAAAAATGGTATAATAAAGAAAACGAGTATAGACGAATTTTCCAATGTCAGGAGATCTGGGCTGATCGCAATTAAATTAAAAAAAGGCGATGAATTGAAATGGGTGAAATCAAGCAATGGCGAAGATACAGTTTTCATAGTTGCTTCCACGGGACAGTCAATCAGATTTAAAGAGAAAGATATTCGTTCAATGGGCAGGACCGCTTCTGGCGTCAAAGCAATCAAACTAAAAGCGTCAAGCGAGGTTATCAGTATGAATGTAATTACTGATTCTCAAAAAGACAAGAATTATATTTTCACTGTTTCGGAAAATGGCTTTGGAAAACTGAGCGATCTGAAATTTTATAAAATTCAAAACAGAGGAGGAAGCGGAATAAAAACAGCCATCACTAATTCAAAAACAGGGACGCTGGTCAATTCAAAAATAATAAACGAAACGCAGTTTGATAATGATTTAATAATTATTTCTCAAAAAGGACAAGTAATCAGAACGCCGCTCGCAAAGATCGCAAAATCTGGTCGCGCGACTCAGGGCGTTAGAATAATGAGATTGAAAAGCGATGATAAAATTTCGTCAGTAGCGGTAGTGTGAATGTTTATATGTTAAAATGTTTATATGACAATAGATATTAATAAAATTGGCAGTGGGGGGTTTATGAATCCAGATAAAATTGTGGAAGAACTCAATATTAAAAACGGGATGTTCGTTGCTGATTTTGGCTGTGGCGCTGGATATTTTACAATCCCAATCGCTAAAATAATAAAAAACAGCGGCAAAATTTACGCAATAGATGTTTTAAATGAATCGTTAGAAAATGTTTTAAGCAAAGCAAAATTATATGATTTGCTTAATATTAAAACTGTTCGGGCTAATATAGAAATAATTGGCGGATCAAAAATAGAAAGCGGTTCCGTTGATTTGGTAATTCTCGCCAATATACTTTTTCAATGCAATGATCATAGTTCGGTTTTGAACGAAGCTAAGAGAATCTTGAAGAATAATGGCAGTGTTGTTGTTGTAGATTGGATTCCCAAAAAAGTTCCTTTAGGACCAAAATATGAGCATTGCCTCAGCGAGGAAACTATAAAAAAACTTGCTATAAAGAATGGACTGAAAGTTGTCAGAAAAATAGACGCTGGAAATCAGCATTATGGGATGGTGTTGAAAAACATATAAACATATAAACATATAAACATATAAACATATAAACATATAAACATATAAACATATAAACATGGGGGCTTCAAAGGTTTGTTTAAATGTTTACATGCTTATATGTTTAAATGATCTTTATGACTAAGCAAAAAATATTTTTAATTGGTTTTATACTTTCCGTCTTATCAATAATCGCCTGGTATATAGTTGGCTGTCCTTTGGCGGAGAAATGTCCGTTTGTGAGATTTGAAAAAGAAGAAGCTCCAAAGGTAATTCTGACATTTGTCGGTCCTACGGACAATGCCAGCGACTGGAACGCAATTTTTTCTAAGTTTAACGCTTATAAAAAAAGACCGGAAAATGGTTTTTTGGATGTGATTATAAAATACGAAAGGGTGTGCAATCCAATCTGCGATCAGGATGATTACGAAGATATGGTAAGAGAAAGGCAATATGAAGACGAGGGACCGAATATCTTTATGGCTTATAGCTCCTGGATTCCAAGACACAAGGATAAGCTTTTGCCTGCGCCAAAAGGAATGATGAATCTGGCGGAATTTGAGAACACTTTTGCGCAAGTGACAAAAAATGACTTAACCGATGAAAAGGGAAATATTTACGCGCTTCCGTTTTATGTGGATACTTTGGCCTTGTATTATGATAACGATGCTTTTTTAAATGAGAATTTAATAAAGCCTCCTATAAATTGGGATGAATTTGAGGAGTATGTGGAAAAATTAACTATTGTTGATGAAGATGGAAATTTTATAAGAGCTGGAGCTGCTTTTGGAGGCGGAAGCAATATAAATAGAGGCCAAGATATTTTAATGCTTCTAATAATGCAGAATAATATCAGCAGTAAGACAGTAGGAAATTTGGTTTCATTTAATAATAAAGGTAGTCCTGCAGCGATAAATTTTTATACTGACTTTACCAATCCTAAAAAGAGATTTTATACCTGGAATGAAAATCAAATGTATTCCATAGACGCTTTTACTCAGAAGAAAGCTGCGATGATGATTAATTATTCTCATCATATTGATAATGTAATTGAGAAAACGAGTAATAATTTGAATTTTAAAATTGCTCCAATTCCTCAATTGGATAGAAATAGTAAAGTTAATTATGCTAGTTACTGGGTTCCTGTTGTTCCCAAAAAAGCTCCTTGCGGAAAAGAAGCAAAAACGAACGCGAATTGCTACAGTTTAGCTTGGGAATTTTTAGATTTTGCGGCTAAAAAACAAAATGCCAAATTATATTTAGATTCCACAAAAAAACCTGCTGCTAATTTAGAACTTGCGAAAGAGCAATTTACAGATTTTAATGATCAGCGAAGCGTGTTTGCCGGACAGGTGTTTACGGCTAAAAGTTGGGAACATCCAGATAGCTCATTGAGCGATAAAATTTTAGTGAAAATGATAGATTCTATAATAACAACTAATCAAGAATTCAAAAAAAGTATTTTCGAAGCAATGGCTGTGGCTGCTAGATATGTTGATAGTTTGAATTAGAGATAAATAATTTAAATTAAAAACCGCCATTATGATTATAGCGGTTTTTTGGTTTATAATTTGAAAACATAACGAATAAGAAACAAGGACACAAGAAATAAGAAATTTGTTTGGGATTTGTATCTTGATTAATATGGTGGGCCATCCTGGACTCGAACCAGGGACTTCGACCTTATAAGGATCGCGCTCTAACCAACTGAGCTAATGGCCCAAAGTCATATAAACATTTAAGCATATAAGCATTTAAATATGTTGAGACTTCAGCTTTTTGTTTATATGTTTAGGTGTTTACATGTTTACATGATGTTATTCTAATAAAAAAATGTTAATTCGTCAATTCCAATATTCAAAATATTCAATTATTTTTACTTTTTACTGTGAAACTTCTTGTGAATATTTTTCAAATGCTTGTCTGTGATGTGCGTGTAAATTTGAGTTGTCGTGATACTGGAATGGCCGAGCATTGACTGGACGCTTCTAATGTCAGCGCCGTTCATTAGTAAATCTGTCGCAAAACTGTGCCGCAAAGTATGGGGCGTCACTTTTTTTACGATGCCCGCTTTGACGGCATATTTTTCTACTATTCTTTGAATAGTTCTTACTGTCAGTCGTAAAGATTGATTTGCTTTTGCTTTATTTTTCTTACTGTTTTTTTTGCTTTTATTTTCATTATTGCAATAGCCACCGCCTTTTTTTCTAAAATTTATAAATAACGCAGGGTCAATATCTTTCCTTTTTTTAAGATAATCTATTATGGCATCTTTTGCTGAGTCGGAAATAAAAACAAGACGGATTTTTCCTCCCTTTCCCCTTATAGAAAACTCGCCGCTTTTGAGATTTATGTTTTCCCTGTTTAAATTAGCAAGTTCCGAGACGCGAAGTCCAGTGGAAAATAGCAATTCTAAAATCGCTTTATCGCGCAGGCGATGGAAATATTGAAGGCGACATTCCGGAATGTCGCCTTCAATATTTCCATCGCCTGTTTTCACAGATTCTAATAATCTTTTTATCTCATCCGCTTCTAAAAATTCTACTTCTCGCTCTTGCGTTTTTCCAAGCTCCACTTTTTCACTTGCCAATGTTTCAATATCTTGTTTTGCTAAATATTTCAAAAAACCGCGCAAGGCGATTATATAATAATCCTGTGTTGCTTTTTTTAAATTTTTTTCTTTACGATCTTTATATCTATTGAGATATAACCTGAATTTCTTTACCAATTCACCTGTAATATCCTCTGGATTTCTGATCATTGCCCAATCTAAAAACCGATTTAAATAATGATCGTAGTTTCTAATTGTCAGCTGTGATCTATTTTTCTCAATCTCCAAATATTCAAGAAATTCAATTTTTAATTCTTTTATTTTTTCCATAATTTTATTTTACGACATAAAACTGAATTTGTCTATTTTCTTTATGTCTATTTTCTTTATTTGCAAAAATATAAAATTATGTTATTCTTTTTAAGTAGTTTGCGGATGTAGTTCAGTGGCTAGAACATCTCCTTGCCAAGGAGAAGGTCGCCGGTTCGACTCCGGTCATCCGCTCAAATTTAGTATTTAGTATACAGTATTTAGTATTAAGCCAAAAAATGATAAATAAAATAATTTTAACAATTGCGATATTATTTACAACACTCGCAACTCCCATTTTTGCGCAAAGTAATATTTCAAGTTCTGATGATAAAGTTGACCTTTATTTTTTTTGGGCGAATGGTTGTCCGCATTGCTCAAATGAAAAGGAATTTTTAAAAGAGCTGGAACAAGAATATTTAACTTTAGAAATTCATTATTTGGAAGTAACTCGCGATAAAGAAAGTATTGAATTGTTAAAAAAAGTCGGCAAAGAGCTAGATGTTAATATTTCCGGAGTACCTTTTACGGTAGTCGGCGAACACTATTTTATTGGTTATAATGAGCAAACTGGAGTGGCCATTAAAGAGGCGGTACAATGCGCTTTGCAAAATGGCTGTTATGACACAATTGGAAGTTTAATTACTTCCGCCACTCCTTTTCCTGAGCCGCAAAAAATAAAAACTATTCCAGAAAAAATAGACTTGCCATTTATTGGAGAAATGGAAACAAAAAATATTTCTTTGCCAATGTTAACAATAATTATCGGCGCGCTTGACGGGTTCAATCCCTGCGCGATGTGGGTATTGGTATTTTTAATCGGCCTGCTTCTCGGAATGAAGGACAGAAAAAGAATGTGGATTTTGGGATCAATTTTCATTGTTACCTCCGCGTTTGTTTATTTTCTATTTATGTCTGCCTGGCTAAACCTTATTATATTCTTAGGTTTTATTGTTTGGATAAGAATTGTTATAGGACTGGTGGCTTTAGCTGGAGGCGGGTATAGTTTGAAGGAATATTTTATGAATAAAGAGGCGGTATGCAAAATTACTAATAATGATAAAAGACAAAAAACATTTAGCAAGCTAAAAGATATCACTCAACAAAAAAAAATGTGGTTGGCTATCGCTGGGATTATACTTTTGGCATTCGCTGTTAATTTGGTGGAATTGATTTGTTCCGCGGGACTGCCAGCGGTATATGTTCAGATTTTAACTTTGACGGAACTTCCAACTTGGCAATATTACGCGTATTTAGTTCTTTATATTTTCGTTTTTATGCTTGACGATCTATTTATCTTTTTTGTCGCTATGAAAACATTACAGATAACTGGAGTAACTACCAAATACATTCGCGCGTCGCGTCTAATTGGCGGAATAGTAATGATTGCTGTTGGCGTTCTCCTAATTTTCAAACCAGAGTTGTTGATGTTTGGATAGATTCTGTAAATAAACTAAATGATCAAAAAACTAATCAACGGAAAAACTGGGTCTATCACGACTGCCGCTTTTATTTTGGGAGCGGCATCTTTGGCAAGCAAAACGCTGGGGCTGCTTAGAGAAAATATTTTAGCGAGAGAATTTGGCGCTGGCCGTGAGATGGATATTTATTTAGCCGCTTTTAGAATTCCTGATTTCATTTTTAACATCGTCGTGATCGGCGCTTTGTCTGCCGGTTTCATTCCCGTCTTTACAAAACTTATTTCCGAAAAAAAAGAACAGCGCGCTTTTCGAACTGCGAACGCTGTTTTAAATTTGCTTTTTGTAATTCTAATTTTTTTATGCGTCTTAGCAATTATTTTCGCGCCGAGTTTAATCAATCTTTTAACGCCTGGATTTGATAGCGCTAAAAAAGAAGCGACGGTTGAACTTACCCGCATTATGTTTTTAAGTCCGATCTTTTTACTTCTCAGCAGTGTCATTGGCGGCATTCTTCAATCTTATCAAAGATTTTTTATTTATTCGCTCTCTCCCATTTTATACAATCTTGGCATTATCGCGGGAGCGCTTTATTTCACAGAATTGTGGGGATTGAAAGGATTGGCGTGGGGAGTTGTTCTCGGATCGTTTTTGCATTTTGTAGTCCAAATTCCTGTTGTTAGAAAATTGGGATTTAGCTATCAGTGGATTATAGACCTAAAAGACAGCGGAGTTAGAAAAATTATCAAGATGATGATTCCTCGCACTCTTACGCTTTTCATAGTCCAGTTTAATCTTGTGATAATTACTATTATTGCTTCTACTTTGGATGAAGGAAGTTTGGCAGTTTTTAATTTTGCTAATAATTTGCAAAGTTTTCCTTTGGGACTTTTTGCTATTTCATTTGCGATCGCTTCATTTCCAGTGTTGTCAGCTTTGAGCGGTGAAGAAAAAAGAAATGAGTTTGCGAAAAATTTAAACATTATTACGAAACAAATATTATTTTTTATAATTCCAGCGAGCGTTTTGCTTATTATCTTGCGCGCGCAAATTGTCAGAGTGATTTTAGGATGGGGAAAATTTGACTGGCAGGATACTATTTTAACTTTGAACGCTTTGCAGATTTTTGCGTTAAGTTTATTTGCGCAAGCGTTAATCCCTCTTTTTTCACGCGCTTTTTGGGCATTGCATAATGCTAAAACACCATTTTTGACAGCTCTAATAAGCGCTGTCATAAATTTAATTTTGGCTATTACTCTAAGCGAACAATTTGGAATTTCTGGACTGGTCGGCGCTTTTTCTATTTCCGCGATTATTAACGCTTTACTCTTGTATTATTTTATAAATAAAAAACTGGACTTTGCTTGTCACCGTAAAATTTACAAACCGCTTTTAAAAATAATTTTCGCTTCTGTAATCGCTGGATTATTTTCCTACGCAACTTTATATGCTATTGAACCTTTTCTAAACACGCGAACTGTCATCGGAATTTTTACGCAAGGATTATCAGCGGGACTTGTTGGAATTGCCGTTTATTGTTTTCTTGCCTGGAAACTTTCTATTGAAGAATTTATGATTTTCAAAAATTCCATTCGGAGAAAGTTATTTAAAACGAAAATTAAAACAGAAGAAATTATTGTGGAAGAATAAAAAATAAAAACAACCTGAAGGCGACATTCCGGAATGTCGCCTTCAGGTTGTTTTTATTTTTTATTCCTATCTTCTCGTTATCACCAGTCCCCAAACATTTTTCGCGCCTGCTTTTTTTAGTTCAAGAGCGCATTCGTTCAAGGTTGCGGAAGTTGTGCAGACATCATCAACGACTATTATATTTTTGTTATT
The DNA here is from genome assembly GCA_030638825.1 of bacterium. Classification (GTDB taxonomy): domain Bacteria; phylum Patescibacteriota; class Minisyncoccia; order JAHIHE01; family JAGLIN01; genus JAGLIN01. The sequence goes on from DAOWDU010000011.1 coordinate 69,930, forward strand.
TATTAAATTATGCTGCAAACAGACAAACGCTCCTTTTATATTTTTCTTGCGATCTTCCATTAGTTTAATTTTTGTCTGCGGCCTCGTATTTCGTTTGCGAATTATCGCGTTTTCGTAAACAGGCAAATTAAATTTAGCAGCAATGTTTTTAGACAGCAAAAAAGCCTGATTAAACCCGCGCCAGTTATATCTTCTTTTATGCAACGGAACGGGAACGATAATTGTTTCTGTTTTTTTATTTTTTCTTTTGTCTGTATAAATTTCTTCTTCGCCGCTCTCTTGCGAAAAATTTGAGAGAACTAAATCGTGGAAACTTCCAAGCTCATCAGTTTTCAAAACGCTTTTTATAATTATTTCCGAAAGCGGAAAATAAATATCTTTGATAAACCTGAATTTGAATTTATAAATCGCTTCTTTCGTTGTCTCATAATTAAAATCGGTCGCGATCCACAACCCGTCAAGC
>DAOWDU010000021.1 GCA_030638825.1 bacterium
ACGAAGAAAAATTGAAACGCCAAAAAAATATCGGAAAGGCAGCAGCGCGGAAATAATTATTAAGGGCGCTAGCGAACACAATTTAAAAAACATTGACGCGAAAATTCCTTTGGGGAAATTTGTTTGCGTGACCGGAGTTTCCGGGTCTGGAAAATCGTCCTTAATAAACGACATTTTAGCAAAGGCGCTTGCTAAAAAAATTCATCACGCGCAAACGGAGCCTGGCAAACACAAAGCGATAATTGGCGACAAAAAAATTAGCAAAGTTATTAACATAGACCAATCGCCAATTGGACGGACGCCCCGCAGTAATCCTGCTACTTACACAGGAATATTTACGCTCATCAGAGAGTTGTTCGCCCTTACGAAAGAATCAAGAAATAGAAAATATAAAGCGGGGCATTTTAGTTTTAATGTTAAAGGCGGACGCTGTGAGAATTGCAAAGGCGACGGTGTCACAAAAATAGAGATGTATTTTTTGCCAGATGTTTATGTGGAGTGCGAACAATGCCACGGCAAAAGATACAACAGCGAAACGCTGGAGATTGAATATAAAGGAATTAAAATTTCAGAAGTTCTGGAAATGTCTATCAGAGAAGCGTTTGGATTTTTTAGGGAAGTGCCTGCTTTAAACAGCAAACTTTCCGTTTTAAATGATGTCGGGCTTGGCTATATGAAACTCGGTCAAAGCGCGACCACTCTTTCTGGCGGAGAAGCGCAAAGAATAAAACTCTCCGCAGAACTGGCGCGTCCCGTTAAAGAGGGTAAAACTTTATATATTTTAGACGAACCAACGGTTGGGCTTCACTTTGAAGATATCAGAAAATTATTAAGTGTCTTAAATAAATTAGTAGATCGCGGCAATACGGTTTTAGTAATTGAGCACAATTTAGAAGTAATCAAATGCGCTGACTGGATTATTGATTTAGGTCCCGAAGGAGGGGACAAAGGAGGATTTATAATTGCCGAAGGAACACCGAAGGAGATTATGAAAAATAAAAAAAGTTGGACGGGGAGGTATTTAAAAGAGATTGTTGATTAACGGATTACGAATTAACATTGCTCAGGGTGACAAATTTAGCTATTCCATAATTCAAATATCAAATATTGAGGGTTCCATAGTCTCCACCGCAGTGGAGCTGTGGAACCCAGAATGCAAGTCTTGCAAATGCGGTGCCATAGCTCTGCGGAGACTATGGCACCGTCAAATTTTTTCTGGAGTTCAGGTTTTAACCTGTAAGTTTTTTGAAATAAAAAAAGACCTTTCTCAAAAAAATTGAAATCGGTCATTAGCCCCTAAGGAGCGAAAGCAAATATTAACATTCCGCTAACGCCAATTCCTATCAGCAAGGCATTTATTTTGCAGTTTTTTGCTGGATATTTAGCGCCGAAAATCGCTAAGCCCAATCCTATTGATCCTATTATTTCCATTATCTTGCTCCTATTAGTTGGATTTATATCCATAAATCGCTTTAAAAGCAATTTATCTCATATAGAGAAACCAATATAAAATACTATCATCTAATCAAAAATATGTCAACCCCAACTATTGAAAAACAAATCCTCGCGACGATTGTTTATTTTATTGACATAAACCATTTTTTTGATAGAATTAAATTAAATTAGCTTAATAAAAATTTATGATGATTAGTCCAATACAAGAAAGAGAAGAGATAACAATTCCGAAATCGGAATATAATCTTTTGAATGAAGTTTATAATCAGTTTAAAAAACAGGCTTTGCTGTTTAGAATAATAGAGGCGGAAAGAAATTTGAAAAGAGGGAAAGTGGAAGAAATGAACTTTAGTAAATTTGTTTATTTATAGATAAATTTATGCCAACCCATCTTGAAAAACAAATCCTCGCGACGATTGTTTATTATGATATTTTAGATTATCCTCTGACGGGGTTGGAGATTTTTTTGTATTTGGTGAGGGAAGATGGGAATGTAAGCGATGTAGAGACGAGGCACTGCCTCGTCTCTACGGAGGTTATAGAACTATTAAACACCAGCGAGTATTTAAAAAAACATCTTGGGCAGAAATTGGGATTTTATTTTTTGAAAGAGCGTAAACGAGGGTTCCATAGTCCCGTTAGGGCTGTGGAACCCAGAATGCAAGACTTGCATATGCGGTGCCACAGCTCTGCGGAGACTATGGCACCGTCGGACGACATCGTCCAACTACGCCTGAACCGCAAGAAAATATGGGACCGGAAATGGAAGAAAGCGAAGAAAATATTTTGGATTATGCAAGTTATTCCGTTTTCAAAATTAGTGATGGGGAGCGGATCGTTTTCGCTTGGAAATACGAGAAAAGATTCTGATGTGGATTTATTGATTGTTGCTAAAAAAGGAAGAATCTGGACAGTGCGGACATTTTTTACATTGCTAACTTCTTTTCTGGGAGTGCGGAGATATAAAGATAAAACAGAAGACAAAATTTGCCTGAATCATTATATCACAGATAGGTCTCTTAGAATTCCGTTTGAAAGCATTTATACAGCGCATTTGTACTGTCATATTTTGAGTGTTTACGACAGTAAAGAAGACAGGAAATTATTTAAGAAATTTCAGGAAGAGAATAAATGGATGAAAAAATATCTTCAGAATTATCAGTTTTCAGAGTTGGAGGGATTTAGAAGTATCAAGAGAAATAAAATACTAAGTCTTGTTGCTAAGCTTTTTGAATTTATTTTATCTGGAAAAATAGGGGATTACTTTGAAAAGAAAATGTCCGAAGTTCAAACGAAGAGAATAAAAAAAGATCCTCTTAATATGAAAAAAGGAGGACGAATTACAATCAGCGACGACCAGCTTGAATTTCATCCCAATTCTCACGAGGCAAAGATAATTCCGGAATTTAACAAAAGAATGAAAGAATTAAAGTTATTTGAATTCGGAGAGCAGAAAGATTCAGGGTTGACATAAATTTTAAATCAAATATAATAACATTAGCACTCAGGAATGCAGAGTGCTAATTTAAAAAATTAACCATAAAGAAAGGAAAAATTCTTATGAAACTAAAACCACTTGGAAACAGAGTTATTTTGGAAGCTGTTTCTACAGAAGAAAAAACAAAAAGCGGGATTATTATTCCCGATACAGTAGATAAAGAAAAACCGGAACAGGGGAAAGTTCTCGCGGTTGGTCCCGGAAAAGTCTTGGAAAGCGGACAGAGAAATCAAATGGATATTAAAGAAGGGGATACTGTTCTGTTTTCAAAGTATAGCCCAACGGAGATTAAGATTGAAGGGAAGGATTATTTAGTTGTTTCGGATGAGGATATACTTGCTGTTATTGGGTAATGGATTGAAATGAATATTGAATATTGAAAAATTTCTACGGCACTTTAGTGCACGGTCGCAGAGGTTTTAACCTCGCGAAAAGAATAGAAATTAAGATATTTTATTGAGTTAAAATTCGGGAGGTTAAAACCTCACGGACCCTCGGCTAAAGCCGGGTAGAAAAATAATTAATAAATTAATAAAAACATTATGGCAAAAGATATTAAGTATGACGAGGAGGCGCGTCAGGCGGTTAAAGTTGGCATAGATAAAGTTGCTGATGCCGTGAAAATCACAATAGGACCAAAAGGGCGAAACGCAATTTTGGACAAAGGATATGGCGCTCCGACAATCACAAATGACGGAGTGACAATCGCGAAAGAAATTGAACTGGAAAATAAGTTTGAAAACATTGGAGCGGAACTAATTAAAGAAGTGGCTTCAAAGACAAATGATATTGCGGGAGACGGAACGACAACTTCAACAGTTCTAACGCAAGCAATTATTAGAGAGGGATTAAAATATGTTGCGATGGGCGTTAATCCTGTTGGAATCAGACATGGAATTGAGGCGGCGGGGAAAGAAGTTGTGAAAGAATTAAAAGCGAATGCTAAGAAAATTGAGAGCAAAGAGGAAATCGCGCAAGTTGCGAGAATTTCTGCGGAAGATCCTGAAGTTGGAAATGTGATTGCTGAAGTGATGGAGAAAGTTGGCAAAGATGGCGTGATCACTGTAGAAGAATCACAAACATTTGGATTGAGCAGTGATGTGGTTGAGGGAATGCAATTTGATAAAGGATATATTTCTCCGTATATGATTACAGATACCGAGAAAATGAAGGCGGAATTTGAAGATCCGTATATTTTAATAACAGACAAAAAGATTTCTTCCTTGAGCGAAGTTCTTCCTATTTTGGAAAAAATAACTCAAGCAGGCAAAAAAGACATTGTTATTATCGCTGAAGAAGTTGATGGTGAAGCGTTGGCGACTTTAGTAATTAACAAACTTCGTGGAACATTCAACGCTTTAGCGATTAAAGCTCCTGGATTTGGGGACAGAAGAAAGGAAATGCTTGATGATATCGCGGCGGTAACTGGCGGAAAAGTTATTACAGAAGATTTGGGAATTAAATTAGAAAACGCTACTCTTGATATGCTTGGAAGCGCGAGAAAAATTATCGCTACAAAAGATAACACGACAATTGTTGATGGCAAGGGCGATAAGCAAGAAATAGAAAAGAGAATTTCTCAGATTAGAAAAGAAATTGAAGCAAGCGATTCTGATTTTGATAAAGAAAAATCACAGGAAAGATTAGCGAAACTGGCTGGCGGAGTAGCTGTCCTAAAAGTAGGCGCAGCGACAGAGTCAGAGCTTACTTATAAAAAACATAAAGTTGAAGACGCTTTAGCAGCGACGAAAGCAGCGGTAGAAGAAGGAATTGTCGCAGGGGGCGGAACCGCTTTAGTCAAAGCGGGCGTTGCGGTAAAGAATAAAGACATTAAAACTCCAAGCCAGGATATGGCGGACGAATTTGACGCTGGATTTAAAGTTTTAATTAGAGCTCTTGAAGAACCATTAAGACAAATTGTCCAGAATGCCGGCAAAGAAGAAGGCGCGGTAATAGCTAATCTGATTAGAAATAAAACAGAATTGAAAAATAACGGCTATAATGCCATTACGAATAAGCCGGTTGATGATATGATCAAAGAAGGAATTATTGACCCTGTCAAAGTAACTCGTTCCGCATTAGAAAATGCTATTTCAGTTTCAGCGATGTTGCTGACAACAGAAGTTGCGGTGACAGATTTACCTGACAAGAAAGATGCGCCAGCAATGCCCCCAATGGGCGGCGGCGGAATGGGAATGCCGGGGATGATGTAAATCAACCCATAACTCAAAACCTATAACTTATAACTGACTTGTTGGCTCCAGTCTTCTGACTGGAGCCTTTTGTTATTTTAGAAAATTTGTTTAAATGTTAGTATGTTAAAATGTTTAAATGACTTTTTCTTGCCATTTTTTATTTCTATGCTATACTTCTTTTTAGTTCTAAGGCAATTTTGCCTTAAACTTTTTAATTTATTAAACTACTGAAAACCAGTAGAATTAGCGGAATATTAAAAAAACGAATAGTTTTGTTTGAGATTATCATTCCTGAAGGCGACATTCTGGAATGTCGCCTTCAGGAATGATAATCTCAAATCAATATCTGTTAATATAGAAAGAAAAAAAACAATGAGTGAAGAAAAAAAGAATGAGATTAGTATGATGGAAATGCTAAAAGCGGGGGTTCATTTTGGGCATAAGAAAGCGAAAAAGCATCCCAAAATGGAACAGTATATTTATACTGTGAGAAATGGAATAAATATCATAGACCTGGGCGCGACTAAATCAAAATTAGAAGAAGCGCTTCAGCATGTAAAAGAAATTTCAGCAGAGGGAGGAACGATTCTTTTTGTGGGAACGAAGAAACAGGCTAAAAAAATTACAGAAGAGGCGGCTAAAAAATGTGAAATGCCTTTTGTGACGGAAAGGTGGCTTGGCGGTACATTTACCAATTTTGATAAAATTTCTGCCAGTGTGAAAAGGTTAGAAAGAATGATAGAAGAAAAAGAAAACGGAGAGTTGGAAAAAAAATATAATAAAAAAGAAAGGCTAGAAATTGACAGAGAAATAAAAAGATTGGAAAGGAAATTCGGCGGAATTAGAAAAATGAAAAAATTGCCTGAAGCGGTTTTTGTGCTTGATGTTAAGGAAGACGAAACAGCGGTTCTTGAAGCTATTAGCAGGAAAATTCCAATAATTGCTCTTGTTGATACGAATGCGGATCCGACGATAATTGATTATCCAATCCCATCTAATGATGATGCGGTTGGAGCGATTAAATTAATTACAGATGCGGTTGTGGAAGTGATTGTTAAAAGTAAATCTTGAAAATTTCTACCCAGCTTTAGCTGAGGGTCAAAGAGGTTTTAACCTCTCGAAATTTAGCTCAATAAAATTATTTATTTTCTCGCGAGGTTAAAACCTCACGAACCCTCGGCTAAAGCCGGGTAGATGATATTAAAATCTTAAAATAAAACTATGATTTCAGCTCAAGAGGTAAAAAAATTAAGAGATCGCACGGGGGCGAGTATGGCAGAGTGTAAAAAATCTTTAGAAGAAAGTTCTGGCGATATGGAAAAGGCGATTAAAATAATGCAAAAATGCGGATCAAAAATAGCTGACAAAAAATGCGGTCGGGAGATGGCAGAAGGATATATCGGATCATATATTCATAGCAATGGCAAAGTCGGCGTTTTGGTTGAAGTGAGCTGCGAGACGGATTTTGTCGCTAAGAATAAAGAGTTTCAAGAATTGACTCACGATCTAGCGATGCATATCGCCGCGCTTAACCCAGAATATGTTAATTGCGATGAAATAGATTCTGAAATAATAAAAAATAAAAAAACAGAATTTGCAGAAGAAGTGAAAAAAGAAAATAAACCGCCTGAGATAATGGAAAAAATAATTGAGGGGAAAGTGAAAAAACATTTTGATGAGATTTGTTTAATGTCTCAAATATTTGTAAAGAATTCAGAGATAACTATTGAAGGATTAGTGACTGAAAAGATTGCAAAATTGGGAGAGAATATAAAAGTAAAAAGGTTTGTGAGGTTTGAAATATAAATTTTAGGATTGCATATTTTGTCATTGCGAGGAGTGAAATTATCCGAAGGATAATTGAGCGACGAAGCAATCCCGTAACTATGCCTAATGAATTTAATCACGGGATTGCTTCGTCGCCATTTCGTTCGCTACGCTCTCTCAGACTTCTCGCAATGACAAATTGTTTAGGAAAACTAATCTAAAAACGATATGATTGTAAATCTAAAAATATTTCCGTGGAATGGATCTGTGATGTATGATTCTGGAAATTGGGGTTTAGAGGCGGGCGATATGGTGATTGTTATTGCTGATTCTGAAACTGAAATTGCTACGGTTGAAGAAATCAACATAGAGATAAAGACAGAAACAAAAGAGGAAATTCCTAAAATCATCAGGAAAGCGACTTCAGTTGATTTGGAAGTAGTTGAAAAAAATGGCCAAAAATGCGCGGAGATAATAAAAACCTGCCGTGATTTGGTTAGGGAAAATAAATTGCCAATGAAAATAGTAGATGTTCATTTGAGTTTCGGCGGCGGGAAAATAACCTTTTCATTTATTGCTGAAAGCAGAGTTGATTTTAGAGAACTAGTAAAAAGTCTTTCTAGAAATTTTCAGAGATCGGTAAGATTGCATCAAATTGGTTCAAGAGATGAAGCGAGAAAGAGGGGCGGGTTTGGAGTTTGCGGTTGCCAGCTATGTTGCGTGAAATTTTTAAAAGATTTGCCAAGTGTTATCACCGAAGATGCCAGAGTCCAGCAGATGGGACACCGCGGAAGTGAAAGAATTTCTGGCCTGTGCGGAAGATTAAAATGCTGTTTAGGATTTGAAGCGGGACAATACAGAGAGCTTTTAAAAAGCATGCCAAATATTGGAAAAGCTGTTAAGGTTGACGGTAAAAAATGCGTAGTTACAGAATTAGACACATTATCCCAAAAAGTTACTATTAAATTTGACGATGGAAATAAGAAAAAAGTATCTATTGAAGAATTAAAATAATAATTTATAATAAAACAAAAATATGGAATTTGACATAGTTCCACAGGCTGTAATAGTTTTTTCAATGGCGATTATAATTCTTATTCTGGGAAGAAATATATCAAAAGTGAAAGAAACGCCAGATGATTTTTTATTTGAGAATAGAGACGAAAAAAAAGAAAAGGAAAAATTTCTGTATCTTTGTAAAAGATTAACGAGAAGAATTAATAAAGAAAAGTATCAGGAAAAAGTTGATTCGTTCTGGGTTTGGTTTGAAAAAGTTTTGCGTAAGTTAAGAATTAAGTTTTTAAGATTAGACAATAAAATAGTTTCTGCTTTGGATAAAGTTAAGGAGAAAAATGTTGAGAACGAGGTTGAAATTGAAGAATCAAAAAATGATGACGAGAAATTGAAAAGCGAAAATATGTATGTAGATAATAAGATAGCTGAAGAAAAAGACGAAAATAAATTAGATACAGAAAACAAGAAAGGAAGAGAAAAAGAATATATTGATCTTATTATGAAAAATCCTGTTGACATTAAATCTTATTGGAAATTGGGGATAGTTTATTCCAGAAGAAAAAATTACAAAGATGCTATTTCTTGTTTTCGTCAAATTACGAAAATAGATCCGACTTATACAAAAGCTAAAAAAAAGATTATTGATTTGATGGGGAGGATGAAGAAAAAGTAAATAGAAATTTATGGATGTTATTGGTTATAAGTTGTGGGTTAAATATGCCGACTTAGCTCAGTGGTAGAGCAGCTGTTTTGTAAACAGCAGGCCGTCAGTTCGAATCTGACAGTCGGCTCAGTTCAATATGTCTCGCGCCGTTGTAGCTCAGCTGGTAGAGCAACTCCATGGTAAGGAGTAGGTCTGCGGTTCGAGTCCGCACAACGGCTCAGTGGAAAAGAATACTGCAATTGATTTTGTGGTGTTTTTTTAAAACTTATGAATATTAATATTGGACACTCGTCTATTTTTTTTAGGCAAATAGCGAGTTAATCATTGACCAAGTCTTAAAATTTGCATATACTAATCACATATAATTAATCTTAATATAGTTAATAGTTAATAATTGAAACAGTTAAAAAAAATTGCAGGCGCGTTTGGTGTTTCGCTTGATGATTTAATAAAATAAAAAATATGTTTGAACAGGCGTTAAAAAATATTGATAATATTCTCAGAGCAGATAATGCGGGAGGCGCTCTTGATTATATTGAGCAAACTTCGTGGATTTTGTTTTTGAAATATCTTGATGATTTGGAAGAAACTAAAAAGACCGAAGCGGCGCTGGCGGGAAAAAAATATAACTATATCTTGAGTCCCCAATATAAATGGAGCGCTTGGGCATGTCCGAAAACCGTTGACGGAAAACTTGATCATCAGAAAGCTTTTGATGGCGATGATTTGAGGGATTTTGTGAATCTGAAACTTTTTCCACATCTGAAAACATTTAAGATGTCCGCTGAAAATTCGGACACTGTTGAATATAAAATCGGAGAAATTTTTAGCGAATTAAAAAACAAAATTCAAAGCGGATACGCGCTTCGCAAAATCTTGAATATTGTTGACGCTTTGCATTTTCGCACGGAAGAAGAAAAGCACGAATGGTCGCATTTATACGAGAGTAAAATTAAAGGAATGGGCAATGCGGGGCAGGATGGCGGGCAATATTATACACCGCGACCGCTAATTAAGACGATTGTAAAAGTAGTTAATCCAAAAATCGGGGAAACAATTTATGACGGCGCATGTGGCTCTGCTGGATTTTTGGTAGAAGCCTTTGCTTATTTAAGCAAGGACAGAGAAAAGCTTTCATCAAAAGATTGGGAAGTTCTTCAGAAAAAAACTTTGTATGGAAAAGAAAAAATTTCACTTCCGTATATTATTGGTATTATGAATATGATTTTGCATGGAGTTGAAACGCCGAATATTAAACGGACAGATACACTTGCGGAAAATATTAATGACATTCAAGAAAAGGATCGTTATGATATTGTTCTTGCAAATCCGCCTTTTGGAGCAAAAATGGGACGAGAACTTCAACAAAATTTTCCTATTAAATCTAGTGATTCCGCTTTTTTGTTCCTTCAACATTTTATCAAAATTCTCAAAGCAGGCGGACGAGCGGGGATTGTTATTAAAAATACTTTTTTGAGCAATACTGACAATGCGTCTGTTAGTTTGCGAAAACTCTTGCTGGAAAGCTGTAATTTACATACCGTGCTTGATTTACCAGGCGGAACTTTTACGGGCGCTGGAGTAAAAACGGTGATTTTGTTTTTTGAAAAAGGAGCGCCGACAAAAAAGATTTGGTTTTATCAGCTTAATTTAGATAGAAATCTTGGGAAAACAAACGCTTTGAATGAAAATGATTTGGCGGAATTTGTGGAACTGCAAAAAAATAAAAAAGACTCTGAAAATTCTTGGAGCGTAGATACTTCCACCCTGAGCTTGTCTAACGGGTTTGATTTGTCAGTAAAAAATCCGCATAAAAATGATGAAATTATTTTGCGAGAACCGAAGGAGATTTTGGAGGAGATGGGGGAGTTGGACAAAGAGAGCGAGAAGGTCTTGAATAAAATTAAGAGATCTTTATAATCTTACAGCTTAGGATTTATGTGTCTAGGTCTTGTTATTGACAAATCGGATATAATCGTATATAATTAGATATATCTACAAATATATGATCAAAGACAGATTAAACAAAAGAATAAAACTTTCAAATGAGATGATTTTGAAAATTGCTCAGATTGATGAGCTAAAAGGGCGATGGAGCGGCTCTCTTTCTTTGAATCCAAAAATTTTGCATCAGTTAAAAAAAACAGTCATAATTACCAGCTCAGCTTCGTCCACTCGTATTGAGGGAGCAAAAATGACCGATCAAGAAGTGGAACGATTTTTGCGTGGTATTAAACAGAAAACGCCGAAAAATAGGGACGAAGAGGAAGTGGCTGGATATGCTGATTTACTGGGAAGAATTTTTGATAATCACAAGAGTTTGAAAATCAGCGAGAGCGGAATTTTAGAGTTGCATAAAATAATGCTGGTTTTTTCCAAGAAAGATAAAGAGCATTATGGAAAATATAAAACCAGAGATAATACTGTGGCTATTATTGAAAAAGGCAAGATTAAGAAAATTCTTTTTCAGCCAACCGCGCCGTGGTTGGTAAAAAAAGAGATGGATGATCTGTTTGAGTGGCAGAAGGAAAGGCAAGAAAAAAAAGATCTGCATTCTTTAGCAATTATCGCGAATTTCATTTTTGAATTTTTAGCGATCCATCCTTTTATTGACGGCAACGGACGGCTTTCGCGAGCTTTGACTAATTTGATGATGTTGCAAAATGGTTATGGATTTGTTCCTTATGTTTCTCTGGAAGAGATTATTGAAGAAAAACAAGTGGAGTATTATTTGTCTTTAAGGAAGACACAAAAAAATCATAAAACCAGAAATGAAGACATTACGCCTTGGCTAAACTTTTTTTTAGACGCTGTTTTAGCGCAAATTGAAAAAGCGTTGAATTTGCTGGAAGGGAAAGAAAACAGAAAACTGCTTTCAGGAGCGCAAGAAAAAGTTTATGATCTATTTATTGGCGGTATTGAATTAAAGGTTTCCGAAATTCAAAAGAAAACAAAAATTCCAATGCCGACGGTGAAGCAGTCCGTGTCTAGATTGGCGGAATATAAAATGATTGAAAAAATCGGGCAGGGTTCGGCGACGAGGTATAGGGGGATGAAATAGTGGAGTTTAGTCAGAAGGATATTTGGAAGTTAATTAAAATAAAAAACCGCCATTTCTGACGATCTTTTATAACACTTGGTTACGGTTTGGAAAACATTGACCGTGAGAGAGCAAAGCCCTCCAAGTGTTAGCTATAGTGTAGCAGAGATTATTTTCTTGTCAATGGGGGTTTGTGGATAAAGTTTGTCAGGAGGATATTCAGGGTTGATTGGATGATTTTAATCTTGCTTTTGCGGGGTGGAAAAAGGATATTATTGGATGTGTAGTTTTTGTGAGGGAGAAAATTAAAGAAAAGGATTGAAAAATAAGGATTTTTTTATAATTTTTATTAGATTAAATATATAAGGTATTTTAAGGAAAGATAGCTAAAGTAAGCTGTTTTTTTATATCATAATTTTTAACACTTGACATTTATCTTTTTAAAGATTATTATATAAAAGTAAAAAGTTTATTTTATCTGATATTAATAGTGTTTTTGGCAACTTGACATAATTTTAAAACTAGTTATAATGGAATTAATGATTAAATAATAAATAAAATATATGAAAAAAAATGAACAAATTATCAAGAAAATAGAAATACTTTTGATAGAATTAAAGCAATCTCTAAATATAGAGAACGAAATTTCATTGTATGATGGTAAACATAAAATAATCCCCAATCAAAAACAGCAATTTTCTGGTCTTACTGGGAGTATTTATGAATTAATAGAAGAAGGATTTTTAAATGATCCTAAAACAATATCCGATCTACAAAAAAAATTAAAAGATAGAGGTATTAAAAAACCGACTACTAGTCTTATGCCATCATTAAAAATTCTAATTATCAAGAAAGTGCTTGACAGAAACAAGCCTAAAAAGGGTTTATATCAATATTTTAAAAGACAACAATTATGAAAAAAAATGCAAAACAATTAGCAGATAGTATAATTACTCAAACGATAGAACTTGCTAAACTTGCTGGAGTTAACATTGAAATACCTAAAGCGAAAATTCAATATAATCAAAAGAATAGCCGAAAAGGTACAGCTGGTGCAGCTGGTGGTTTAAGGATTTTGGTTGATGAAGGTTATTTTAATGTTCATAAACAGCTTTCGGAAATTATTGAAAAATTAAAACAAGAAGGCAGACCATATTCAAATGCAACAATCTCAATGGGATTGCTGAATCTTGTTAAAGAAAGAATATTAATGCGATTTCGTGATAATGGTGATAAAAAGTGGAAATATATAATTAGAAAATAAACTCATGTTGAATGTAAATAAAGTAACTTTAAAAAATGCATCAGAAGCTCTTAGAGTTCTATGGGCAGAAGAGTTTTTTAAAAGTTGGCGGAATTTATCTTCCATTTCTGATGAACTTAGTAGTCGTGGAAATAATTTTCTATCAAAAGATCTTTGTGTTGCGTTATTGCGTGCAAAGTTTTTGACTCGTCGTGGCAAGCGAGGTTTTTTTGAATATGCTCAGAAAAAAAATGCTGTCAGTAAAGAAATAAAAAATATAGAACATAATTTATTTTCTGATGATTTAGTAAAGAAACTTGGAAAAGCATTTATGGTAGAAATAGAAGATTTGCGGCTTAATTTTGGAAAAAGTGGTAATTGTACAGCTTTTTTATTAAGAAAAATTTTAGAAAAATTAATTTATATTACTTTTGCAAAAAATAATCTTTTAGAAAAATTAGAAAATCAAAATAGCGTGGGCAAATTGATTGGATTAAAGTCTATGATTAACAAAGCATCGTTGGAAAAAATCAAGGGTACTCCGTTTATTACGCCAAAGACAGCTCAAGAAATTAACGGAATTAAATTTTTAGGTGATGTTTCGGCACATAACCCCCTTGTCAATGTTGATATGAAAACGATAATACCTCAAATGCCGTATATTATAACTGTGTATAAAGAATTGTCTCAAAAACTATGACTTGGCAAACAAAAAAACTCGGTGAAGTTTGTGATGTAATTGCTGGACAATCTCCAGAAGGAAAATATTATAATAAAATTTGTAAAGGACTGCCTTTTTATCAGGGTAAAAAAGAATTTACAGAAAAATTTATTGGAGAGCCAAAAATATGGACAACAAGGATCACAAAGGAAGCTGAAAAAAATGATATTTTAATGTCAGTAAGAGCTCCAGTCGGTCCGATAAATTTTGCAACTCAAAAAATTTGTATTGGACGAGGGCTAGCGGCAATTCGCACAAGCAAAGAAATTGATGTAATTTTTTTATTTTACTTTTTAAAAAATTTTGAAAGCGAAATCATTGGCAATCATGGAGCGGTTTTTAATTCAATAAATAAAAAACAAATTGAGGAAATCCAAATCCCTCTCCCATCTCTCTCAATCCAAACGCGCATTGTCAAAATTCTTGATGAAGCATTTGCTGAAATAGAAACAGCCAAGAAAAACGCAGAGAGAAATTTGCGGAACGCCAAGGAACTTTTTGAATCGTATTTGCAGGAGATTTTTAATAGTAAAGGGGATGAGTGGGAGGAGAAAAAATTGGGAGATATTTTTCAAATAAAACCATCAAAGAAAGAAGCGAAAGAAAAATTGAAAGATAATGACTTAGTTTCGTTTTTACCAATGGCAGATTTAGGAATATCGCAAAAAGATGTAATAGCAAAACAAGAAAGAAAATTAAAAGAAGTTTCTGGAAGTTATACATATTTTGCGAATGAAGATGTTTTGTTGGCGAAAATTACACCATGCTTTGAAAATGGAAAATTGGGAATTGTGCGAAATTTAAAAAATGGAATTGGTTTTGGTTCCAGTGAATATATTGTTTTTCGTTCAAAAGGCGAAGTAGTTCCTGATTATTTATATTATTTTTTGGCACGCAATCAATTTAAAAAAGAAGGAGCAAAAAGAATGTCAGGAGCTGTTGGTCACAAAAGAGTTTCAAAAGGATTTATAGAAGAAAGTATTTTGCTATTCCCAAAATCTCTCACCACCCAAAAACAAATCGTCGCCAAACTTGACGCTCTCTCCGCTTCAACCAGAAAACTTGAAAAAAACTATCAGCGGAAAATTGATGATTTAGGCGAATTGAAAAAATCAGTTTTGAAAAAAGCGTTTGAGGGGGAGTTGTAAAATCCTGTAAATAAGCTATTTTATACTAGGCACACCGATTGTGCGTATATTGACAACTATGCACAAAGAATGATAAAATATGTGCATAATACAAAATAATAAAAATATGTTTGATCAAAAAATTCCATATAATGATTTGCCATTACTTCCTCCAAATTTCAATTTTGATGATGTGGCTCTTTTGAAATTAGTCAATAAAGCCAATAATTCCCTTTTTGAATTAAAAGGTATGGCCAATATTTTACCAAATAGCGGTATTTTAGTTTCACCAATGACAATACGAGAAGCGGTTGCTAGTAGTAGAATTGAAAATATCAATACCACTGTAGCAGAAGCTCTTAAAGCTGACATTATTTATAAAGAGTCAGAACTTTCTGGAGCAGAAAAAGAAATTTTGAATTATCGTGATGCTCTTCGCAAAGGATATAAAATGTTGCTTAAAGATGAGTTTTTAAATACGAATAGTTTTATAAAGATTCAATCTGTTTTAGAGCCAAACAAAAAAGATATTAGAAAAATTCCAGATGTTAAAATTCAAAATTCAAAAACTGGCGAAGTAATTTATATGCCACCAGAAGGGTATGATGTTATTATGAATAAACTTAAAAATTTTGAGGATTATTTTAATGATAATAAAGATTTTGATAATGTTGATCCTCTTGTGCGTATGGCTATTATGCATTATCAATTTGAAGCCATACATCCATTTCTTGATGGCAACGGAAGGACAGGAAGAATTGTGATGATTTTGTATTTAGTTTTAACAAAGCGCTTGGAATTACCAATCTTGTTTTTAAGTAAATATATTTTGGAAAATAGAGACGAATATTATAAAAAATTGCGCGCTGTTACTGAAAACGGGAAGTGGCGTAATTGGGTGTTTTATATTCTTCAAGGCGTTGATATGCAAGCGCAAGAAACAAGAGAAAAAATATTACAGATTAAAGCGTTAATTGATAAATATAAAAAAGATGCTCAAAAGGATGGGACAAATATAACTCCGCAAATGTTGGATTATCTCTTTTCTAATCCGTTCTATTCGCAAAAAAAGATGTCGGAAAGTTTGGGTGTGCATAGAAATACAGCAAGAAAGTATTTTCGAGAACTAGAGAAAACGGATACTGTAAAAAAATTCAAACATAAACAAGGATATATTTATTATAATAGAAAATTTCTTGATATCTTAAGTTATTAGATTTTTATTAAAATTAAATTTTATGAATGAATCGGAAACAAGAGCGGAATATATTGATCCG
Organism: bacterium; assembly: GCA_030638825.1. Classification (GTDB taxonomy): domain Bacteria; phylum Patescibacteriota; class Minisyncoccia; order JAHIHE01; family JAGLIN01; genus JAGLIN01. The sequence continues at coordinate 16,002 of DAOWDU010000021.1, forward strand.
AAATTGAAAGCGAGCGGTTGGGGTGAAGTTGAAGAGTCAAAGATTTTAAGAGAACGCAATGTTTGTAAAATTACAGATGGGCGGATTTTGGCTGGAGGGGAACGAGCGAAAGCGGAGATCGCCGATTATATTTTGGTTTATAAAAATAAAAAAATCGCTGTTGTTGAAGCGAAAAAAGATGAGTTAGAAGTGGGCGAAGGAGTGGCACAGGCAAAATTGTATGCTGAGAAATTGCAGATAGATTATACTTATTCAACAAATGGAAAAGAGATTTATGAAATTTCAATGAAGACAGGGCAGGAAAAATTGATTGATCAATTTCCAACTCCCGATGAATTGTGGCAAAAAACCTATTTTGATCAAAACGAATGGAATGACAAATTTGGAAGCGCGCCCTTTGAAGATGGCGGAAGCGATAAAAAATTAAGATATTATCAAGAGATTGCGATAGATAATGTTTTAAGCGCAGTGGCAGAAGAAAAAGACAGAATTCTTTTGACGATGGCGACAGGAACGGGAAAGACATTTATCGCTTTCCAAATTGCCTGGAAACTTTTTCATACTCGCTGGAATTTAAAACGGGACGGCAAAAGAAGACCAAGAATTTTGTTTTTGACTGATAGAAATATTTTAGCGGATCAGGCATTCAATGCTTTTTCTGCATTTGATAAAGATGCGTTAGTTCGTATTAATCCTTTAGATATTCGCAAGAGAGGCGGTGTGCCGATGGCAGGCAGTGTTTATTTTACAATCTTCCAAACTTTTATGAGTGGTTCGGACGGCACGCCATACTTTGGAGATTATCCGCCAGACTTTTTTGATTTTATTATTATTGACGAGTGCCATCGCGGTGGCGCAAATGATGAAAGTAATTGGCGTGGAATTTTGGAATACTTCTCGCCCGCTGTCCAGCTTGGAATGACCGCCACTCCTAAAAGAAAAAATAATGCTGATACTTATCACTATTTTGGCGAACCAGTTTATATCTATTCGCTCAAAGAAGGAATAAATGATGGATTTTTAACGCCGTTCAAAGTTAGGAGAATTCAAACAACGCTTGATGAATTTATATATACTTCGGATGATCAAGTTATTGAGGGAGAAGTTGAAGTAGGTAAGATTTATGGCGAGAATGATTTTAATAAAACTATTGAAATTGTAGAGCGAGAAAAATATCGGGTTGGGCTTGCGCTAAAGGAAATTAATCAAAACGAAAAGACCATTATTTTTTGCGCGAATCAAGCGCACGCATTATTGGTTCGAGATTTGGTAAATCAAATGAAGAAAAATAAAGATCCAAATTATTGCGTTCGCGTCACTGCTAATGACGGAGAACGAGGAGAACAATATTTGCGCGACTTTCAAGATAATGATAAAACAATTCCAGTAATTCTCACAACTTCGCAAAAACTTTCTACAGGCGTGGATGCGCGTAATATCCGCAACATTGTTTTAATGCGCCCGATAAATTCTATGATTGAGTTTAAACAAATTATTGGACGAGGAACACGGCTTTATGATGGCAAGGAATATTTTACGATTTATGATTTTGTGAACGCCTATCATCACTTTTCTGATGAAGAGTGGGATGGTCCTGCGGAAGAAATTATGGGAGAGAAAAAAATAAGAGAAGAAATTAAATATCCGAAAGAAGTTGAGGACACGAGTTCTATTATGAAAGATGAAGAAAGAGAAGAACCGAAGAAAAAATTAAAAATCAAATTGCGCGATGGCAAAGAGCGGGAAATTCAACATATGATTTCCACTTCATTTTGGAGCGCTGACGGAAAGCCGATTTCTATCCGGGAATTTATGGATAATTTATTCGGAGTAATGCCTGAATTTTTCAAAAGTGAAGAAGAGTTAATAAAAATTTGGTCAAACCCGACAACACGCAAATCATTTTTAGAAAAGATTGCTGAAATCGGTTATGGCAGGGGCGAATTAGAAACACTACAAAAAATGATTGACGCGGAAAATAGCGACTTGCTTGATGTGTTGACTTATATCTCATTTCTTACCAAGCCTATTTCAAGAGTTGAAAGGGCAGAAAAAGCAAAAGACAAAATTTTTGAAGGTTTGGAAGAAAAACAAAAAGAATTTTTAGATTTTGTTTTATCAAAATACGAAGAAAAAGGTGTCGAGGAACTTGATGAAGAAAAATTGCCAATCTTGTTGAATTTAAAATATCATGCCATTGCCAATGCCGAACAATCGCTTGGCGATGTAAATCAAATCCGTTCAATTTTCTTTGATTTTCAGAAGGATTTGTATAATAAAGAAACTAAGGAGTATGCGCGCAGATAAAACAAGATAATGAATCTGCTCTTGATAAATTGTTTTATCTATGTTAAATTAAATTAAGTTGAAGCAGTTTGCTTTTGCAATTTTGCTTTTTTAATCTCTAATTTGTCATTATGTCACAAGATAGCCTAATTAAATTGCGTTGCAAAGAGTGTAAACAAATCAATTATCATTCTACGAAAAACAAAAAAACAAAAAAAGAAAAAATTGAACTAAAAAAACATTGCCGTTTTTGTAAAAAACATACGGAGCATGTGGAGGTAAAAGGAAAATAGTTTTTTAGAAAACAAGGATACAAGAAACAAAAATCAAAAAATAATCAATAACCAAATCTCAACAATCAAACGATTTGGAGTTTGGTTATTGATTATTGAAATTTGTTTGGTTATTGTATCTTGTATCTTGATTACCTTGGGAGCTTAGTTTAGCGGTAGAACTTCGGTCTCCAAAACCGACGGCGGGGGTTCGATTCCCTCAGCTCCTGCTGATAAAATATGGGTAGGTACCAAAGCGGTCAAATGGGACTGGCTGTAAACCAGTTGGCTCTGCCTTCGGGGGTTCGAATCCCTCCCTACCCACCATATCAACTTATAACTGATGACTTATAATCTGTAACTTGTTTTATTATTTTATAATGAATGAAACAAAAAATTTGCCCAAACATATTGCTATTATTCCAGATGGGAATCGTCGCTGGGCAAAAAGGCATAAGCTGAAGACTTGGATGGGGCATAAAACTGGAACAGCAAGTCTGGAGAAATTAGGGGATATTATAGTTGAATTGAATATCCCGCATCTTTCTTTTTGGGCGTCTTCAGAAGACAATTTGAAAAAGCGTCCAGCTCAGGAGGTGGAATTTTTGCTGAATTTATTTAAAGAAAAGTTTTTAAAACTTTCCAAGAGCGAAAAGATCCATAAAAATAAAATGAAGATTAATATTTTTGGTAGTTGGCGGGAGCAGTTTCCAGAAGATGTGAAGCAGTCTTTAGAACGGGCGATAGAATCCACAAAAAATTACAATGATTATTTTCTCAACTTTTTTATCGCTTACAGCGGAACGGGCGAAATTTTGAATACGATTAAATGTATCGCAAAAAAGGCGCGGGGAGATTTAGACTTAAAAATAGATAAAAATCTTTTGAAAAAATGTCTTTTGACTTCTGATCTGCCACCAGTGGATTTATTAATTAGAACGGGCGGAGAACCGCACAATAGCGATGGATTTATGATGTGGGATACGGCAAACGCGCAATTGCATTTTTCCGAAAAACTCTGGCCCGATTTTGATGAGCAGGATTTTAGAAATGCGATTGAAGATTATGCGGGAAGAGGGAGGAGATTTGGAAAATAGTTTTTAAATTTATGAAACAGCTAGTAGAGAAACTAATCAGCACTGGCTATCTGAAAACGCCAGAAATTATTAATGCCTTGTACAAAATTAACAGAGCCGATTTTTTGCCTGAAAATCTTAAGTCTGAGTCTCAAGTCAATGCGCCATTGCCAATTGGATATGGACAGACAATTTCTCAGCCGTTGACAGTTGCTTTTATGCTGGAGTTATTACAGCCGAAAAGCGGCCATAAAATTCTTGATGTTGGCTCTGGCTCTGGCTGGCAAAGTTTATTGCTTGCTTATATTACCAGCGATAAAGGCAGAGTGATTGCCATTGAAAGAATTTCAGAATTATCGGAATTCGGAAAAGAAAATTCCCGAAAATATAATTTTAAAAATCTTAAGTTCATTGTTGGCAATGGATCTAAAGGTTATAAAGAAGAAGCGCCTTATGACAGGATAATTGTAGCGGCGGCCGCTTTTGATAAAATTCCAAAGGAGCTCAAAAATCAATTAAAAATTGGAGGCAGATTAGTTATTCCTGTTAAAAACAGCATTTGGCTGGTGGTCAAAAAAAAGGAAAATAAATTTGAAGAAAAAGAATTTCCTGGATTTGTGTTCGTGCCGTTGGTGGAAGATGTTTAGTAATTATTAGCAGAATGACAAGTGAATAGTAATAAATGGACATTTGTGAATTACAAATAAATATTTAATATCTGATATGAAAATAAATAGAACCATAAAAAGAATAATTATAATATTTACGGTTTTTGTGTTGCTCTTTTTTATTGCCATTATTTATATTCAAAACAGTATTAACACTCCGTATAATATACAAGACAATACTAAAAAAGAATTTGTAATTCAAAGCGGGGAAAGCGTTCAGCAGATTGCGGATAATTTAGAGAATGAAAATTTAATAAAGAAAGCGGACCTTTTTAAGTTTTATGTATGGAGAGAAAATTTAGCAAGCAAACTTCAAGCTGGAAATTATGAGTTATCTACTATGATGATAATTCCTGAAATAGCCGATTTATTTATTGGCGGAAAAATAAAATCTGATCAAATCAAAATTACAATTCCAGAAGGTTTTTTAAATAAAGAAATAGACGAAAGATTGGCGAGTAATAATTTAATTAAGAAAGGCGAATTTGTAAAATTTGATGAAGATCATAATTTAGATTTATTAAGGTATAGCTTCTTAGAAGACAAGCCAGAAAATATTGGACTGCAAGGATATTATTTCCCAGACACTTATATTTATTATAAAGATTCAACAATAGAAAATATTGTCATAAAAATGCTTGATAATTTTGATAATAAATTGTCGCAAGATTTAAAAGAAGAAATTAAAAAGCAAAAGAAGTCTATTTTTGAAATTATAATTCTAGCGAGTATCATTGAGAAAGAAGCAGGTTTTGTTGAAGATATGGGAAAAGTCGCTAGTGTTTTTCAGAATAGACTAGATATTGGAAAAGCGCTTGAATCTGACGCGACTATAAATTATATAACTGGTTCTGGCAGGGCGCAGTCAACTTATGATGATTTGAAAATTGATTCGCCTTACAATACATATAAATATTCTGGACTTCCGCCAGCGCCAATCTCTAATCCTGGAATTGAGGCCATCAAAGCGGCAGTCTATCCAGAGGAAACGGATTACTTTTATTTTCTGACAGATAAAAATAAAAAAACTATTTTCAGCGTTTCGTATGACGAGCATTTGAGGAGTAAGAGTAAATATCTAAAATAGACAGATTTTTGTCATTGCGCCATCTCATTCGCTACGCTCATTCAGTCTCCTCGCAATGACAGGTGAAAATAATAAAATTTAAGATAAATATATGCTAAAAGAAAAAAAATTGGAGAACAAAAGTATTCTAATAATAATCGCAAGCAAGAATTTTAGAGACGAAGAATATTTTATTCCTTACGAAGTTTTTCAAAAAGAAGGCGCCAAAATTACCACCGCCAGTTCCGTTGAAGGAGATATAATTGGAATTGAAGGAGGGGAGGCCAGATCCACTTTGACTTTGAGCGAGATCAATACAAAAGATTTTGACGCAGTTGTTTTTATTGGCGGAAGCGGCGCTGTTGAATATTTTGACAATAATGACGCTCATAAAATCGTTCAAGAAATGGCAAATTCGCATAAAGTTGTGGCGGCAATTTGTATTGCTCCGATAATTTTGGCGAAAGCTGGAATTCTCACTGGAAGAAACGCAACTGTTTGGTCAAGCTTGATGAACAAAAATAATATAAAAGAACTTGAAGATTCCGGCTGTTCTGTTTTAGAAGAAAGAGTTGTCAAAGATAAAAAAATTATCACAGCTGATGGACCAGCCGTTTCAAAAAAATTCGCGGAGAAAATAGTTGAGACCATAACAGAAAGAAAAGTTGAAGAAAATGATTAAAATAAATTAAAAATTATTTATCATTTATGACGGGAAACAAATACAAAATTCCAGAATTGTCTTTTGAGAAAAGACCAAGAGAGCGGTTGATTGAGAATGGACCAGATGGTCTAAAAAATTATGAGTTGCTGGCAATTATTTTGGGAACTGGCTATCGCGGCGAAGATGTCTTGGCTCTCGCTTCTAGAATTTTACAGGAATATGGTTCTAAGGCGATTACGAAAGAAAGAAGTGTGAGCCGCTTAATGGCTGAATTAGGAATTCCTAAAGTTAAGTCCTGCCAAATTATCGCTTGCTTTGAAATCGGCAGGCGTTTTTTCGTGGAAGATGCTGGTAAAATGCCGACAGTTAGGGATGCGGAAGATGTTTATAAATATTTAAAAGAGATGAGCAAATTTAAAAAAGAGCAATTCCGCGGGCTCTATTTAAATTCACGAAATAAACTTATTTATGACGAGGTGATTTCTCTCGGCACTCTTAATGCTAATCTAGTTCATCCCCGCGAAGTTTTCCAACCCGCCGTTGAATTTTCCGCGGCGGCAATTATTGTCGCTCACAATCATCCCTCTGGCGATCCCGAACCATCTGAGGATGATTTAGAAATTACCAAACGCCTTGTTAACGCGGGAAAAATAATGGGACTGGAAATTTTAGACCATCTTATTATTGGAAGGGATAAATTTGTGAGTTTGAAGGGGAAAAAGTTAATGTAAAAAATTATGGCAAAACTTAAAAAACAAATTGCTGAACGATTGAATAAATCCTGTGTTTGCTGTGGCAAAAAAATTAAGGTATTCTTATATCAGGACAAGAGCTATCGCGGCGGACATTTTTTTGGCAAGATTTTAGATGATGGTAAAAAGGAATATTGGGAATGCCCGAAGTGTTATTGGAGGAAGTAAGTTTTAAAATATTTTAGTTATTAATTTAAATTTAAAAGCAATTATGAAATTTAAAAAAGAGATTGTTATAGGGTCTGGCAAAACAGCTTATCTATTGGCTTGTTCCAAGGAGGAGATTAAATTGCTTTTTGGTATTGTAAAAACTACACGGCGTTATTTCCCAGAAAATTTTGAATTAAGTCAGGAACGGCATCGTCTTAATAATATGTTAAAAGAACTAAAGAGAGTTTACGAAAAAGATTAAAATAATAACCTAAAACAAAAACAATGCCCCAAATAAATTATCCATTACAAAAAGAAAAAATCAAAATTAGCGCGGAAGAGTGCTTTAAACTTGGCGAACAAAAAGGATATTTTATTTTGGACAAAGGCAAGATAAAATATACCGCTGTTGGCAAAAGCTATAACTTTTCTGATCCAGAAGAAAAAACGAGGATGATGTTTTATTTTGATTTGATTGAGAAATATAAATATCCAGTGAATAGGATTGAGTTTGAAGTTGGGATATTTGATGATAAGGCGATAAATAAATACGCAGATATTGTCGTTTTTACAAATGATGAACAGAGAAAACCGTATATTGTTGTAAAATGCGAAAAAGACGGAATAGCAGATTTGGAATTTGAAGAGGCAGTTAAACGAGTGATCGCTAACGCTTGGAATTTAGGGGCGTTATTCGCAGCTTGCGTTGCTGGCGATAAATATCGCGTGGTGGAAATAGATGATAAAAATAATAAAACTGAGATTGATGATCTTCCAATTTGCTATGGCGAAAAATAAAATTTGACATAAATTTTTTACTGTATATAATAAACCCATACTTAACTTATCCATAGACAGCAGGCAATTAAGACCTGCCGAGGGTAAAATAAAGATTGTTATAGTTATTAGCATTTTATTTTACTGCCGTCTATGGAACGCGCAGTTTTTTCATTTTTGGATTACAAAAACTTTCAATTTCTGTCATTCCCGCGGAGGCGATGACAATAATAATTAAAATATTAAAATTATGATTACTAAAGATCAAAAGAAAGAAATAATAGAAAATCTTAGCGATAGATTTTCGAAATCCAAGGCGATTGTTTTTTTGGGTTTTCAGGGATTGTCGGCAAAAGAAAATATAGAACTAAGAAGAAAATTGAGAGACGAAAATGTTGAGTATAAAGTTGCGAAAAAAACACTTATCAAAAAAGGGCTTAAAGATGCGAAAGTTCTTGGGAATAATGATTTGGATTTAAAAGGTTCAGTCGCTGTTGCAGTTGGTTATGACGATGAAGTTGCTCCAGCAAGATTGTCAAGTGAATACTCCAAGACTAATAAAAAACTAAAATTGCTGGGAGGATTTATCGCAACAAAATATATGGATGCGAAAGAAATAAAGGCGTTGGCGCTTTTGCCGGGAAAAGATCAGTTAAGAGCGCAGTTAGTTGGAACGATCAATGCGCCAGTTTCTGGATTTGTAAATGTTTTAGCCGGCAATATGCGGGGATTGATTACTGTTTTGAAAGCGGTGGGGGAGAAGAAATAAAATTTACTAATTAATTTAAAAAAAATATTATGGCAGAAGAAAAAAAAGAGGAAAAAGCTGTTGAAGAAAAAAAAGAAACAGCTGAAAAGGTAGAAGAAAAAAAGGAAGTGGAAGTTCCTAAAAAGTTTCAAGATTTGGTAAAACAAATTGAAGAACTAAGCGTTCTTGAACTTTCAGAATTAGTGAAAGTTTTAGAAGAAAAATTTGGAGTTTCCGCGGCAGCTCCAGCGATGATGGCGGCAATGCCAGCTGGTGGCGCGGCTGCTGATGGAGGCGCAGAAGAAGAAAAGTCTGAATTTGATGTTGAGCTCGTAGCTGCTGGTGACGCAAAAATCGCGGTTATCAAAATCGTCAGAGAAATTACCGGGCAAGGATTAAAAGACGCAAAAGATATCGTTGACGCGGCTCCGAAAATTATCAAAGAAAAAGCTCCCAAAGCGGAAGCGGAAGAACTAAAAAAGAAATTAGAAGAAGCGGGCGCGACTGTGGATTTGAAGTAGAGTATTTAGTATTTAAAAAAACAGGGGATTTGATTCTCCTGTTTTTTGTAATTAAAAATAATTTTATTCCTCTCTCTCAATCCCAACCACAAAAACTTTATCCCCATTCAGCACATACATTTTATTCTCCATCTCACTAACAACAATATTTTTTAAATCAGCAAAACTATCGCTAGCATATTGTCCGATTAAGCTGCCGTTTGTTTTATTAAATAAGATAATTCTTTGCTTCGGAGGATCTATAATATAAAGATATTCCAAATTCTCGTTCGTGTAAATTTTTGCCGAAGATGAAAGAGGTTCGCTTAGTTTTTCTAAAGCAAAATCTTTTATTGCTGGTATTTCTGGTTTAGCTCCAGATAAACATTTGTCAGCCGTACCGTCTGATTTTAAAATATAAATAAATCCGTCAATAGCGAAAGAAATAGCATTTTCTATATTTATTTCTGTATCTGTAATCCATGATTCTCCGTTGTCAAATCCGTTTGCTGTTCGTTGATACTTATAAATTTGATTTGCCTCAGGCTCTAAGAAATATAAATAATTACTATAAGAAGCGAGAGCTTTAATCTTTGGATTGTCATTGATAAATTCTATCTCTACAGGTACTAATTCTTTTTTGTCCAAGTCTAGCGAAGATAATTTATTTGAATCAGACAAGAAAATTATTTCTCCGGTTTTTTCAATTGGAATCGCTAATTTTGAGTGTTCAATATCGTCAGATTTAATTTGTAAATCTTCCGCCTTTTTATTTTCTAAATCTATCTGGTAGACGGAATTTCCAGAAGTGGAAGCGTAATATTTTTTATTGATAAGCATTATTTGCTCTGCTGGTTGTTCTAAGCTAACAGCGATTTCAGGATTGTCTATTCTGTGGACAAGATTAACTGCGTCAAGTTGAACTTGAATTTTACCAAGCAAATTCTCTGCTTTCTCGTCTAATTTATTGTAATCATTTTTCACTTTAAGCGTTAAATTTTTCGCATCTGCTAAAAATATTCTAGCTTGCGCAAGATCATCGTAAATCATAACTTCTTCCGCCTTGCTTATTTTTTCTTCCGCTTGAGAAAGTTTATTATTATAAAGATTAAATTTTCTTTCTGCTTCTTCTTGGTAATTTGTGAAAATTAAATTTCCTGTGAATAATAAAGTAATGAATATAAAAGCGATAAATATCAATTTATTTTTATTTGACGGAAGATTTATTTTTTGCAGCAATGCATCCTCTGTTTTTTGGTCTTTTGTGGAATCAGCGTTTTCTAAATTATCTTTTTTCTTTTGCTTATAATTTTCAATTTTAGTCGCAATACTATTTTTTAAAGAACTAAATAATTCCTTTAATATTTTTAGCAATCCCTTTGACTTGTTTATTACAGATTTTTCTTTTTCAATTTCCTCAAATTCTTTTACTGCCTCTTCCTGTTTTTCTGTTGTTGATTTAAGCTTCTGCTCAAATTTTTGTTCAGTTGTTTGTTTCTCTACTTCCGCCTTTTCGTATTTATCTATAATGTCATCAAGAGTTATTTTTTTACTATCGTTAGTAATATTTATTTGTTGTTCTGCTTGTTTTTCGGGAATTACTTTTTCAGATTCCAAATTCTTCAGAGATTCAGAATCATCACTTTCTTTTTCGTTTTCAGCAATAAATTCTTCTTTAAGTATTTCTTCTTCTTTTTCGGTTTGTTTTTCGTTCCCAATTTTCATAATTAACAATCCCACAGTTGTTATATTTCCCTCCTGTTCAATTGTATTCTGAATTGTTTCTGCCAGTTTGTTTGTATCAAGCGAGGATGACAGCTGCCTTATTTTTTCCAAAGAAAAGATATTAAAAAATTCTGGAGTGGCCAATAAGATTAAATCGTTTTTTTCTATTTCTCCACTGGCGATATTCGCGAAGGTTTTAAAGGGATGAGGCTTTTCCTCTTTTACTGTATTTTTTCCAATGTCTGTGATTTGATTATCTCTGACAAGTAAAGTCTTCACATTGCCAACCTGGCTAAAATATAGTTCGTTCTTTTTATATGCTCCGCAAATCATATTTAAATTTCCAATCCAGTCCACATTGCCCTGCTCAGCGAGATTGGATAAAGTGGAATTTGCTTTATGAAGTCCAGCTTCCAGACTTTCCATCGTGGATCTTTTTGGCTTAGAGTAAAATTCTTTTTTAATAATAGAGGCCAAAAGATTTACTAAATAAGACGAACTTTCTGAAAAATTTACAATTTCTCCGACAATGTATAAATTTCCCAGATTTTGCTCGTCCACATTTTCCGGCTCATAAACAAAGATATCGCAAAACGAATTTTCTTCTTCGTTGCAAAAAACAATCTCTCGGACCTCAAGTTTCTCCTCTTTTTTTAAAATGCTCATTTTTTTGTTTTAATAATAGTTTTAACTTTACTATTATAATGTTTTTTGGGATTTTTAGCAAATTTAAATCATTTAAACAAGTTTTGGGTTTTGCATTAGGTTAATTAAAACAGTATGGTAATACATATTACCATACTGTTTTAAAATAATCCAAATAAAGCTCTAAAAAGGAATTTCATCAATCGGTATCTCGTCTATCCAGTTTTTGTTATTTTTATCTTTATTTTCATCTCGATATTCATACATTTTTTCTTCCACGCTAAGCGGCTCTAATTCATCGCATTCGCATAGTGGGTCGTGATAACAAGCAGCATTTTCTTCGGAGGACGGTTTTGCTTTGCTGTAATAAACCTCCAGCCCCTCTGTGTCATTTTTATATTCTTCCGTTTCAAGCTCTTCTTTAATGGTTTGATATGTTTCTTTTAAAGTTTTCAAACGATCCCAATCATCCTGATCTGGCTGTTCAAATCCTAAAATAGTCTGCAAAGCAATAAGTTCATATCTCCATCTCTCTGAATCTTTTTCTAATTTTTCAATTTCATTCTTATTTTTTTCCTGTTTTATTCTCTCCTGAATCTCATCTCTTATTTTCTCCGCGATCTTTATCTGATACTCTAAATCAAGCGAAGGTCTTTTGGTCGCTTCTATTTTTCCTTCAATTTCTATTCTCTCTTTCATTAGCTGTTTTAGAACGCGGTATCTTCTTTTATCTTGTTCTTCTCTTCGTTCAATAGCAGTTTCGCATTTTAGTTCTTCAAAGCATCCTTCACACCAGCTGGAGCAGTTGCCGCGATGCACAGTATCTCCAGTCGTTTTTATTTTTAGGGGAAGATTAAAATATTCGCCGTATAATTTTTCGCCAGAAAAATCTAATAAAATTCCTTCTGGCTTTTTTGACATTTCCAACAGGCTATCAAAATAATTCGCATAAAATTCATAAAATCCTTCTTGCAATGTTTTCGATTCTGCAAGTTTTTCTCCTTTTTCATCACACAACATTAGTTGCTCAATATTTTCTAAATCTCCTTTTTGTAAATTGTTGCTTTCTAATCCGTTTTTAAAGCGTATCATCCAGTCAGTAAAATCTGGTTTAATACTAACCAGCAAAACATCGTCAATTATAAATTCAGTTTTATCTTCACCAACGACTTTGTTCTCATAATGAAGTTTAGCGGTTTTGCCATAAGTGAAGTTTATTTTTTGGTCATCTAATTCTTTTTTCAGGGCGTTAGTGACGATCTCTTTATCCCATGCAAATTCTTTCGCTTCCAAAAAAACTTTTTCTGCTGCTTTCTTTAATTTTTTTTCTGCTTCATTCAGTTGTTTTCCAATCGTATCTTCCCATAAAATCGTTTCACATTCTTCCATTCCGCAATCAATCCACATTGGCGCGCGCGGATCTTTTTTAAATTTTTGCAACGCTTCAATTGCTTTTTTAGTGCCATGATGCGCAAGAGTCATCGCCGTTCGAGCGCATTCTTCTGCCGATTTTCCCGAATTTAATTCCAAGTCTGGCGCATATTTCTTGAATTCCTGCTCAACTCTTTTTGCTTCTTTTTTTATCCATTCTTCAGGAGAATAATCCCAGCAAGTTTTATTTTTTTCTTCAACCTTTTTTAAACTTGCCAAAGTGAGAGCTTTTGCATCAGCGCTATTTTTAACATTTTTCTTAGTACTATTTTTTCTAATTACTTTTTTCGTTTGCTTTTTAATTTTAGTTTTCCTAATAGGTTTTTTTGTTGGCATAGTTTTATTTTTAGTGAATTATGTCTTTATTATAAATTAAACGAGAGACGATGGCAAATAAAAAATCTAAAGTTGATTTTTGGGGTGGGGGTGGTAGAATGGAAGTAATGAAAAATAATTGTAGTTATATTAATTCTTCTAAATCTAAATTTATGCAAACAAAAGATTTTCAAAAAAAATGTGTTGAGATAGTAAAGAAAATAGATGATAAATATGAAATCAAAAGAAATCCTCATTTAAGTTTTATGCAAATGATGGAAGAAATAGGGGAGCTTGCAAAAGATATAAATTATCCAAAATTAAGAAACAAGAAAATTAATAAAGATAATTTAGAAGGAGAATTTGCTGATGTGATTTTACAGCTGGCAATATTGGCTGGTTTGTTTGATATTGATTTTGAAGAAGTGGTTGAGTCTAAATGTAAAATACTAAAGAATAGACATAATTTATAAACAGTATGGTAATATGTATTACCATACTGATGAGAGAAAAGTTGTAAAAAATAAATTTATCAAATTATGAAAATTATTAAACCAAAGAAATTACAAAAAGGCGATAGTGTAATGATTGTTTCGCCGTCAAGTGCGATACCTGATGAGCTGAAAAGGCAATTTAATAATGGTGTGAAATTTTTGAAAGGGTTGGGGCTGAAAGTTAAAATTGGTAAGAATGTTTTTAAGAAGCATTACTATTCCGCTGGAACAGTTGAAGAAAGATTAAGTGATATTCATGAAGCATTTGCTGATAAAAAAATAAAAGCGGTGATAATGTCTATTGGGGGAAATAGCGCTAATCAGCTTTTAGATGGATTAGATTATAATTTAATTAAGAAAAATCCCAAAATATTTTGCGGTATCAGCGATGGCACGACTTTGCTTAATCCGATATTTTCTAAAACTGGATTGATTATCTATCACGGTCCTGATTTGATTTTTACTTTTGGTTTGCCAATGTCTTTAATAATTAAGGAAAATTTAGTTAAGACTTTATTTGATGGAAGTGTCGGAGAGTTGCGTCCGAATTTAAACTGGAAAGGTCTAGATGAATTAAATAAAAATGAAAAATATTACGGTTGGCAATGTGTTCGCAAAGGAAAAGCTAACGGCAAATTAATTGGTGGAAATGTAACTTGTCTCACAAATTTAGATAACACAGAGTTTAGACCAGATTATAAAAATAAAATTTTATTTCTGGAAGCATTTTCGCCTAATATTGAAAAATTAGATCAATTATTTACGCATTTTCGTCAGACAAAAGTTTTTGATGAAATTAATGGTTTAATTTTGGGACATTTTTACGGTTCGCATATGGCGAATAAAAAACAGGACAGAAAAGTCAGCAATTTAATTCTAGAAATTACGAAAGATTATTCTTTCCCAATTTTAGAAATTGGAGAACTTGGTCATAATGTAGAAAATTATATTTTCCCAATTGGATGCGAGGTAACGATAGATACAGAGAAGGAGTATTTTTCAATTGACGAGAAGACTGTTTTGTAGTTCTAAAGTTAGAAGCTATTTTTATAACAGTATGGTAATATGTATTACCATACTGTTATAAAAAACTAACAGTTTTTGTTGGGTATTGATTTTTTAAATAAGGGTGGTAAAGTAGGAATAGACGAGAAATAAAAAAATAATCTATATGAATCAAAGCAGTGAAACTTTGTTGAAAAATAATTTGAGACATACCGTTGAGAGTAGAATTTACACTCGCGGGATGGGGTATTATCGCTCAGGACATATTCAAAGCCTGAGGGTTTTTTTATTTGCCTCGTCAAGAGATAAAATTGAAATCAGGGGAGAGGTGATGGGAACTAATGATTATAAATCAAGTTTAGTTTTTGATTTGCAAGAAAGGAGTTTTGAAGATTTGGATTGCAATTGTCCGTATGGATCTTATTGCAAGCATTCTGTTGCTTTAGGACTCAAATTCATTGAGTTATTTCACGAGTTTTTGGAACAGGCTGTTGAAAATAATCAAGAAGTTAATAATAATAATTTGCGGAGAAAATTAACGAGCTGGATTAATAATCAGAAATTAGGGCAAGAATATGGATTTGATGAATATGATGAGGAGAGAGACTATTTAGTGGAAGATGAAGATGAAATTATTGAAGGCGAATTTGAAGATATTGGTAATGATTTTAAAAAGATGAGTAAAGAAGAATTGATGAATGAATTAACAAAAGAAATTAGCTCAGGTAATACGGCAGGAGAGGTGGTTGATGAATTAATTCGGGAGATAGCAAGTAGAGAAGCGACGAGTAAAATAGATAAAAGTAAAAATAGTGTTGTTGCTTTGCCAGAAAATAAAACTTTTAAAAAGCGACAACCTTCTTTTTTACCGAAAGCTAAATTTGAAAAAGAAGAGTTTAACGCCAGTAGTTTTTATATTTTGATAAAACAGGGATATGACGATAGAATTTCTGATATAGTAATTAAAAAAAATAATCATACTGCTGCGGAGATAGATATATTTTTGGAGGAATATAAAAATTTAACGGAAGCTCAAGAGGAATTGTTTAGATTTTTGAAACCGTTGAATTTTTATTATAGCAAATTTAATTATCAGGAATTGTTTGAATTATTGCGGGATTCAGGAATAAAAGTGTTTTGGGATAGAAAGATTAAGACACAAGAGTTGATATTTAGAGAAGATAGAGATAATAAAATAAAAGTTGAATTAAATTTAAAAAGCGAAATTAATGAATATAGCGGAGAGAGTAAAGAAAAATTTGTTTTTAAATTAGATAGTGATTATAAAAATAGCGGGTTATTTCTATTATTTTTTGATAAAGCGCATCTTGTCCAAATAGAAGACCAAGAAGTTAGTTTTCACAAATTATCTAAACTAATGCTTGGATTATTATCAAGAATTAGTTTAGATAAATATGAATATTACGGATCAAAATCTCTTGAGACTGTTTTAGGGGAAGAGGAGATTATAAAAATAGATCAGATTATAAAAGATGGTTTTAGATATTTAGATTTCAAGACTAATTTAAAATCTGATTTTCAAATTAAAAAATTTACTTCAGCAGAACCTTGTATAGTAATAGACTATGACAATAAAAAAGATTCTTTAAAAATCCAGGCGACGATTGATTACGGAGCTGGCAAAATAGATGTTGGAGAATCCGTGCGGCGATATCATAGCAGAGGAGAAAATTATATTGAGCGGTGGGATAATAGCAAATATGTTATTAAGGCGGGCAAAGAAAAAATAGAATACGCTTTAGTGAAAAGCAAGAAAGAAGTAAAACTTTATCAGCAGTTTTATTATTTTGGCAAAGAGTGCGGTTTTACAAAAAATCTAAAATGCGAGTTTAATGGTGAGAAGGAAATTTTTAAATACCTTTCTAAACATTGGCAGAATCTTAAAAATTTAAATTACAAAATAGAATTTATTCATGACGAGTTTCAATTTGTTGAGGAAAATTTTGAAGCTGGTTTTGATGTTGGTCTTGACGCGGAAAATGATTGGCTTGGCTTTGATGTCAATTGCTATTGCGGTGAAGATCAAATTAGTCTAGATGATTTACGAAAATATATTGAAGACAAAAAAGAATTTATTAAATTAAATAATGGCAGAATACTTAAAATTACCAATAGAGAAGAATTAGAAAGATTTGTTTTAATGCTGGAAAGTTTTTATGCTAAGGAAAATAATAAATTTGAAGGGAAGCTTTATCACGCTCCCGAGTTGGAAGATATTTTTACGAGCTCAAAATATTATAACGCTAAAGTTGAGAAGAGTTTCAATAAATTTATTCAGGAAGCGAAAAGTGGCAAGCCAGTCCGAAAGGTAAAACTGCCAATACGATTTAGCAAAGTTCTGCGCGACTATCAAAAAGACGGAATTAACTGGTTTTATTTTTTGCGAAAATACAGATTTGCGGGAATTTTGGCGGACGATATGGGATTGGGAAAAACTTTGCAAGCGTTAGTTTTAATGGAAAAGGAAAAAGTAAAAAATAAACCGTCAATTGTGATTTGCCCAAAGACATTATTATACAACTGGCAAAACGAAATGGAGAAATTTACGCCCAGATTAAAAACAATAATCATTGATGGTTTTCCAGAAGAGCGGAAGAAGTTGATTAAGAACGCTAAGCAATATGATTTAATAATCACAGGCTATGCGACGATGCAAAAAGATTGCGAGATTTATAATAAACAAAAGATTAAATTCAATTATTGCGTTTTGGACGAAGCGCAGTTTATTAAAAATCACATCACTAAAAACGCGCAAATAGTAAAAAAAATAAATGCTGATTATCGTTTAGCTTTGACGGGCACGCCACTAGAAAATAGCGTTTCAGAAATCTGGTCTATTTTTGATTTTTTGATGCCTGGATTTTTGGGATCATACAATGCTTTTCATAAAAAGTTTCAGAAACCGATTATGAAAGATGGCGACGCTTTGGCTCTAAAAAATCTGCGAAAAAAGACGGAATGCTTTATGCTTCGTCGCGCTAAAAAAGAAGTTTTGAAAGAACTGCCTCCTAAAATAGAACAGGTGAGCCGCTGTCATTTAGAAAAAGCGCAGAACATTTTGTATCAGGAAATTTTGGCGAATGTCAAAAGTGAGATTTTTGAAACGGTAAAAAATAAAGGATTTAATAAATCACGCATTCACATTTTAGCGGGACTGATAAAACTACGGCAAGTTTGCAATCATCCCGTGCTTTTATTAAAAGACAAAGATTACACAAAATACGAATCAGCGAAATTAAATATGTTTGTAGAATTGATTGACGAAATTATCGGCAACAAAAGAAAGGTTTTAGTCTTCAGCCAGTTCACGCAGATGCTTGATATTTTGGCGGAAGAGTTAAATAAAAATAAAATTAATTATTCTTATCTCTCAGGCAAAACCAAAAAGAGGCAAGAAGTTATTAATGATTTCAACGAAAATAAAAATAAACAAGTTTTCCTAATCAGCCTCCGCGCGGGAGGCGTCGGACTAAATTTAACTTCTGCCGACAATGTAATTATTTTTGACCCCTGGTGGAATCCGAGTGTAGAAAATCAAGCCATTGATCGCGCGCATCGCATTGGTCAAAAAAATTCCGTCAATGTTTATCGCTTAATCACGGAAGGAACGATTGAAGAAAGAATTGTCAAATTGCAAGAAAAGAAGAAGTTTTTGTTTGATAATTTGGTTGGGGAGAGCAAGGATTTGTTTACGAAGTTAACTTGGGATGATATTCAAGGGCTGTTTCGGTAAAAGGGTTGGGGAATTTAAGCATAAGTATTCTCGGAATTTATAAAGAGGCAGTTTTATAAAACTGCCTCTTTGGCAGGGTTGTTCATTTATCTAAAGAGTAGTATAATAAAGCTATAATAAGCTAACATTAAAAATATGCTACTATCAATTTTTAGTAAAGTTCCCGATCAGCGCAGTGTTCATGGTCGGCGATATGAATTACAATATATTCTTTTCTTTTCTGTTCTGGCTATCTTGAGCGGAGCTGATTCGTATCGAAAAATAGAATTATTTATCAAAGAAAACTGGACAACTTTAAAAGAGGAGTTTAATTTGGAATGGAGAAAACCTCCCGCTTACACTGGAATCAGAAAAATATTAGTGGAGATTGATTCCAAAGAACTAGAAAAAGCTTTTCGAAAATATTCCAAATTTTTATCTAATTTAGAGCCTGAGAAATACGCTTTTATCAGTATGGATGGCAAGGCTCTCCGAGGAAGCTTCGATAATCTCAAAGATCAAAGAATGATTCAAATCTTCAGCGCTTTTTTAACTGACCAAGATATTATTCTTGCTCATGAAAAAATAGATTGTAAAACGAATGAAATTCCAATGGCTCAGAAATTAGTTAAGGAGTTGGGAATAGGTAAATGCATTTTTACAATGGATGCTCTTCATTGTCAAAAAAAACGCTGAAAGCAGTGAAAGAATCAGGCAACGAAGCAATCATTCAAGTAAAAGGAAATCAGAAAAAACTTTTAGAAAATTGTCAAAAAGCAACCAAGAAAATTGAAGCAACAGACAAATATATCAGCCGAGAGAAATCCAGAAATAGAATTGAAACAAGAAAAACAGAAATCTATAATAATAGTTTAAAATATTGGACAAAAAATACTAAAGAGCAATGGGGCAAATATATCAAAACAATTATCAAAATGGAACGAACCAGAAAAGAATTTAACGCCAAAGATAAAAAATGGATTAGAAGTTTTGAACGATCATATTATATTTCAACAATTCAATTAACAGCTAAAGAATTTTCCAGAGCAATTCGAGGACACTGGGCGATAGAAAACAGAAATCATTGTGTCAAAGATATTTCAATGAACGAAGATAAATCTAGAATTAGAATCAAAGCAGATATCTTTGCCAGACTGCGCAGCTTCGCTTTAAACGCAATGAGAGCAAATGAAGTAGAAAATATCAGTCAGGAATTATATAAAAACAGTTTAAACATTAAGAGATTATTCAGCTATGATAAGCTGAGTTAGAGATAAATGCACAGCCCTG
>DAOWDU010000026.1 GCA_030638825.1 bacterium
CTTCCAGCTTTCCTTTGCCGCGGCTTTGGGTATTATTTATATTTTTCCTAAATTAGATGATCTTTTAAAAAAATATTCAAACGCTTTAAATATTAAAACAATTTTTCTCATAACCATCTCTGCGCAAGCCGCTGTCCTGCCAATTATTATTAACAACTTTGGAAGCTTTTCTTTACTTTCTGTTTTTGCCAATGTTTTAATTCTGCCCTTCGTGCCAATTGTTATGCTTGGTGGATTTTTTCTCATTATAATCGGCTCTGTAAATTTATTAATCGCCCAGATATTATCTTGGCCAATTTGGTTGATCTTATTTTATCAAATTGAAGTAATAAAAATTTTTGCTGGTTTGCCTTTTGGTCTTGTGAGTTTTGAGAAGTTCGGATTTTTGTTTATCGGGGTTTATTATTTGGTTTTGGTGGGGTTGGTGAATTTTTGGGGGATAAAAAAATACACCAGTAAATCTGTAAAAATTTAAAGGTGTAAGTTGTAATTTTATTACAACGGAGAGATGATTACATGTCTTGTGCCAGAATCATGATCGACCTTAAAACCAAATTCTTTAAGATTTACACTTTTTTCCTCGTGAGTAACGGATGTGGTTTCGTCTAAAACCTCATCCTGATACTTAAATGTAACTAGTGTTTTCAATCCCATCCGTGTTGTTTCGGCCCCAATTTTTTGAAGTGCCGTTTTCATCTGGCTCTCTTTATCATGTTGTTCTATTCTGCCCATTTTAAAAAACCTCCTTTTGTAATTTTATAATAGTCTTTTTCTAAAAAATGTCAATGATATGATTATAATCTAAAAAACCAATGAAAAAACATCTTTATCTAATTTTAATAATCTTTTTCTTAACAACTGCATTTGCCGGCCTGGCTTTTTGGCAAAATAATTCTAACGAAAATAAAAATGAAAAAACAAAAATAATTTTTCTTGATGTCGGACAAGGAGACGCAATGATGATTAATACTTTAGGAGACACGCAGATTTTGGTAGATGGGGGAGATGGGAAAGATATTTTGAATAAACTTGGGGAGTATTTGCCGTTTTATGATCGAAAAATTGAATTGGTGATTATGACTCATCCAGACAAAGATCATATTGGTGGATTAGTGGAAGTTTTGAAATATTATGAAGTGGAGCAGATTTTGGAAACGGGAATAAAATGCGAGAAAGCGATTTGCGAGGAGTGGGATAAATTAATTGAAGAAAAAAATATTCCCGTGAAATACGCTCAGTTTGGACAGAGAATAAAAGTAGGAAATATAGAAATGACCGTTCTATATCCTTTTGAAAATTTAAAAGATAAGGAAATTAAAAATAGCAATGACGCGTCAATAGTTTTAAGGCTTGTTGTTAATTCGGAGCAAGGGCTTCAGCCCGAAAGCGTTGAAATACTACTAACTGGCGACGCTGGTTTTCCTGTAGAAAATGATTTAATATATCAAAACATAAATATTGAATCAAAAATTTTAAAAGTCTCTCATCATGGAAGCAAATATGGAACTTCCAGTGAATTTTTGAAATCAGTCAAACCGGAAAAGGCGATAATTTCTGTCGGTAAAAATAATTATGGTCATCCCGCTACTGAATTACTAAATCGGTTGAGAAATATGAATATTGAGATTTTTAGAACAGATGAAGGAGGGGATTGGATATTGGAATATTGAAATGTTAAGGTGACGAGCACCTAAAACCCTATAAATATAAAATTTAAAACCATAGCCTCTTTCTCACGGTCGTGAGAAAGAGGCTATGGTTTTAAATTGTCTAAATAGTTATTTTTTATATGAATTTTTTATTGCCTAATTGTGAAAACTGTGATATAAAGAGAATATAATTAAATAATTTAAAAAAATATGGAAGTTCCAATTTGTAAAACAAAAATGGATGAGGTTAATCAAAAATTTGATTTATCGGATCCAGCGGAGAGAGGGAAATATTTTACGGCGAAAGCGGGGAAAGAAATTGAAAAGCTGAGAATGTTTTTCAAAGAGAATAATAGTTTTATTGCTTATCTTTTAGGAAAGAAAAATGCGGGCAAAGGTACTTATTCAAAAATGTTTAGCGAAGTTATTGGAAAAGAATATATTAGTCATATTTCGGTTGGCGATATGGTTCGGGAAGTTGAAGAAGAAATGCAAGATGAAAATAAAAGAGAGGAAGTAGAAAAATATTTAAGAAAAAATTACAGAGGGTATGTTTCTATAGATGAAGTTTTAAATTCTTTTGCTGACAGAAATACAAAAATTCTTTTACCGACAGAATTTGTTTTGATACTTGTTAAAAGAAAAATAGATCAGCTTGATAAAAAAACTCTTTTTATTGATGGCTTTCCGAGAGGGCTTGATCAGATTTCCTATTCTCTGTTTTTTAGAGATCTTGCTGGCTATAGATATGACGCTGATATTTTTATTTTAATCAATGTTCCAGAAAATGTGCTTGATGAAAGAATTAAATGGCGGCTGATTTGTCCAAAATGCAACACGCCGAGAAATTTAAAACTGTTGCCAGTTAAAGAAGATAATATTAAATACGACAAAGAGAAAAAAGAATTTTATTTTCTGTGTGATAATCCTGAATGTCAGCAAGTAAGAATGATTAGAAAGGAAGGTGATGAATTCGGAATAGAGCCGATTAAAGAAAGATTGAAATTAGACGGGGAGCTAATGGAAAAAGCGAATTCACTTCACGGGATGCCGAAAGTTTTATTAAGAAATACTGTTCCTGTAAAAGATATAGAAGAATGTGTTGACGATTATGAGCTAACGCCAGAATATAGTTATGAATGGGATGAGCAAAATGAAAAAGTAAAAATTATTGAAAAGCCTTGGACGATTTCTAATGAAGACGGAATTCCAGCGCACAGCTTGATGGCTCCGCCAGTGGTGATTTCTATGATTAAACAATTGGTAAAAACTTTGGAGTTATAAAAAAAGTAGCAATAAAGATTATGTTTATATGTTAAAATGTTTACATGTTTATATGATTTAATTTGACACAGTTCAAAATATAAACTACACTACAGAAGTGATTTGATTAACAAGTTAATGAAAATAGATTATGTTGAGAATAAGATTAAGTAGAGTTGGAAAGAAAAATAAAGCTCAGTTTAGAATAACTGTTGCTGATGGACATCGAGCGCCGACGGGGAAGTTTATTGAGATTTTGGGGCATTATAATCCGCATACAAAAGAAAAAGTTTTTAAACAGGAAAGAGTGGAATATTGGATTTCCAAAGGAGCAAAACCGTCTGCGACGATTCATAATTTTTTGGTTGACGCAGGGATTGTTAAAGGAAAAAAAGTAACTTCATGGAAACCGAAGAAGAAAAAAGGAGAAGATAAACCAACAGAAAAGAAAACAGAAAAGAAAGTTGTAGAAACTGAGAAAAAGGTAGAAGAGAAAACAGAAGAAAAAGTGGAGGAGAAGAAAGTTGTGGAATCTGAAAAAGAAAAAGCGGGGGAAGAAAAGACAGAAGAAACTAAAAAATAAATTGCCAAATAGCAATTTGACAATATAACAGTTTGATATATTATGAAAGCAGTTGTGGTTGGCAAACAATAATTTTGTTTGTGTATTATTTACAAACAAGACAAAGGTCGATAGTCAAAACAGCTGTGAGTTTACAGAGTATAAAATCAGTTAATCAGTTCTAAATAAGTTTAATATTTATTTAGATTAATCAGAAAATCAGAATTATGAGCGAAACAACAAATGATAAAGAATTCGTAGAATTCGTCGTAAAAGCAATCGTTGACAATCCAGATGATGTTGAGATTGAAAGAACAGTAGATGAAATGGGAGTTCTTATTTCTCTCAAAATCAATCCAGCTGATATGGGACAAGTTATCGGTCGCCAAGGATCTACAGCGAAATCTATTAGAACTTTGCTAAGAGTAATCGGAGCAAAGAGCAACGCTAGAGTTAATTTCAAAATTATTGAACCAGAAGGCAGCCAACACCAGAGACCAGAAAGAAGCGAAGGAACGGAAAGAGTTGAAAGAGTTGAAAAAACTGAAAGCGTTGATGATGTAGTTAACGATCTGAAATTATAATTTTCAGATTTACAATATCAAAAAACCGTGCTACACTGAATATAGTACGGTTTTTTAATTTCTATTTTTGGTTTTTATAAGTTGCAAATTAAATTTATTATGGAGCAAGATTTAGAAAAATTAGCTTATGAATGGACAACAACTGTCGTTGATAATATTGATAGGACTAGTGATTATTATTGCCAAACCAGCGATGTTTTTCGGTCAAGATCGGATAAGATGTTGGGTGACTTACTTAAAACAAATAATTTAGCTGAAGAAGAAAGTTATCTTATTTCTGCTATGGTTGGTGAAATAGGCAATAATTCGTTTGATCACAATTTAGGCAGATGGCCTGATGTAGCGGGGATATTTTTTGGCTGTAATATTACAGACGATAAAGTTAAAATAGTTTTAGCAGACAGGGGACAAGGTGTTTTAAAAACATTAAAACAGGTAAAACCAGCACTTGCAAACGATGTTGAAGCATTGCAAGTTGCTTTCACAGAAAGAATTTCCGGTCGCGCGCCTGAGAATAGAGGTAACGGATTGAAATTTGTAAGAAAAAATATAAAAAATATAAAAATGCATCTAATCTTTATTTCTGGTAATGCGCAAGCGGAACTAAATGAAAAAATGAAGATACAGGAACAAGAAGAAAATATCAAGGGGTGCTTGGCAATTTTATCATTATAATTCAACCACTATGCGTATAGAATTAAAAAAATTTGGCGAAATTTTGATTTCGCGTCCAGCTGGTCGTGAGGCATATCTGGCTATGCAGGCGTATATTCTCAAGGGAATAAAAAGGGACGAACCAATAGAGATAGATTTTTCTGGAGTAAAAGTTTTAGCGCCCTCTTGGGCTGATGAGGTAATTACAAAAATTGATCGGGGTTTTGAAAATGTAAAACTGCTTAATACTAAAAATTCTTCTGTTCAGGCGACCTTGGAAACTTTGAGAGAATATTCAGAATTAAAGATTTAAAAAAAATACGGTTAACGATCTGAAATTATAATTTTCAGATTTACAATATCAAAAAACCGTGCTATGTTTTAGATAGTGCGGTTTTTTTTGTAAAATATTTTTATGGATTTAATTTTAATATTTAATTTAATTCGGGATATACCTTATAAAATTCCATTAAAATGGAAAGAAGAAGATAATTGTTGCAGTGGTAAGCATGAAAAGTTATTTGACTTGTTAACTAAACAAAATTGTAAAGTTAGATATCGCGTTTGTGTCTTTTTATGGAACAGCTTAAATCTTCCTTTAAAATTAAAGAAAATTCCTCACGATAATGATTGCACGCATACATATTTAGAAATTTATTTAAATAATAGCTGGAAAGTTTTAGATGCTACATGGGACAAGGAGTTAAAAAATCTTTTTTATATTAACGAATGGGATGGAAAATCTAATACGGAAATTGCTGTGAAACCTATTAAAATTTTTACTCCGCAAAAAAGTTTAAAAATCGTGAATGATCAAGACGAAAATCTTATAAAAAAAGATTTAGAAGTTAATAAGAGGTTTTATAAAGCTTTCAATAATTGGTTAGATGAAAATAGAAAACAGAAATAATAACACACTTAAATTATAAACTATGCAATTCAACATCATCACAATCTTCCCTCAAATATTCAATTCATATTTCAATGAAAGCATTTTAGCGAGGGCACAGAAAAATAAGTTAGTCAAAATAAATGTTCATAATTTAAGGGATTATACAGAAGATAAACATAAAACTGTTGATGATACTCCTTATGGCGGAGGAGCGGGAATGGTGTTTAGGGTGGAGCCGATTTACAAAGCGTTAGTGAAAATTGTTGGTAAAAGTAAACTAAAATGTTTTAGAAAAAAAAATAATTCTAAAACTAAAATTATTTTATTATCTGCTAAAGGGAAGAAGTTTGATCAGGCGATGGCGAGGAAGTTTTCTAAGTTGGATAATCTAATTTTAATCTGCGGGAGATATGAGGGGGTTGATGAGCGAGTGATGAAATATTTAGCGGATGAAGAAATTTCTGTGGGGGATTATATTTTGACAGGCGGTGAAATTCCAGCGATGACGATTGTAGATTCTGTTTCAAGATTGATTAAAGGCGTCGTTGGCAATAAAGAATCTATTAAAGAAGAATCGTTTTCAAAAAAATATTATTTGGAATATCCGCATTATACCAAGCCAAATGTTTTTTCTCCAAATAAAAAAACAAACTGGAAAGTTCCAGAAGTTTTATTGAGCGGGGATCATCAGAAGATAAAAGAATGGAGAGAGAAGCGTTCTAAATTTTAAACGAAACCTGCATCAGAAAACCAACCACAATAGAGACAATTGCAAAAGCTCCCAGAAATTGTTCCTGTCTCATTTGCTTTAAAACATCCGCGTCTATTTTATGTTCCTTTAAAATATGCCAGTGAATGATAAGCACCATTGCACCAAGTAAAATCTCTCCCGTTGTAGTCAAAATAAATCCGATAATTTCTACATTCATAATTGTTGGTAGTTATAAAAAATTAGCTCAATAAACTTTTCCCGGTCATTTCGTCCGGCTTTTTTATTTCCATAATATCTAAAACTGTTGGAGCGACATCACATAACATTCCAGTTATATTATTTTCATAACTCACATTGCTACTAATTAATGATTTTTCTTCGTCTAATTTACTTTGCGCGCTAACAATCATAAAGGGTACGGGATTTGTTGTATGTTCCGTTATTTTTTCTCCAGTTTTTGGATTAATTGTTTCTTCGGCATTTCCATGATCAGCTGTTACGATGAGAACAAAACTGTTTTCCAGAGCTGATTTATATAATCTGCCAAGACATTGATCTACAAATTCTATCGCTTTTATAGTCGCCTTATAATTTCCCGTATGTCCAACCATATCGGGATTAGCGTAATTTACGAGAATAAAATTAAATACTCCCGACTCCATCTTTTTTATAACTTGGTCAGTAATTTCTTTGGCGCTCATTTCCGGATCCTGATCATAACTGGCAATTTGTTTAGATGGGACGATAATTCTATATTCATTTTTAAATGGCTTTTCTTTTCCGCCGTTAAAAAAATAAGTTACATGAGCATATTTTTCCGTTTCGGCAATTCTTAATTGTTTAATTCCAATTTCACTCAGCACTCTGCCTAGTGGATATTCAACATTTTCAGCAGGAAAAACAACATTAACGGGCAATCCTTTTTTGTATTCCATCATTGTAGTGAAATGAAGATTTGAAAGTTTTTTACCGCGGTCAAAGTCGGAAAAATTATCTATTGCAAAAGATTTTGTAAGCTGGCGCGCCCTGTCTTCTCTGATGTTAAAGAAAATAACAGAATCATTCTCCTTGATCAAATTAAAATTGTTATTTTCATCAGTGATGAGCGTTGGTTTTATAAATTCATCCGTTATTTCTTCTGCATAATATTTTTCAAGAGCGTTCACTGGATCGTTCTCTTTTCTACCGACTCCATTTACCAGACAATAATAGGCAAGTTTTGTTCTGTCCCAGTTTTTATTTCTGTCCATCGCGTAATATCTTCCTGTTATGCTGGCGATTTTTCCTGGCCAATTTTCTTCTTCTATATTTCTGATTAAATCTGACACAAACTTAACCGCGGATCTTGGATTTGTATCTCTTCCATCTGTAAAAATGTGAATGAAAACTTTATTTTTGTCTATCCCGCTTGCTTTTAAAAGTTCCAGCAAAGCGTAAAGATGGTCTATGTGGCTGTGAACTCCGCCATCGCTCACTAGTCCCATTAAATGGATGTTAGAATTATTTTTAATGGCATGAATAATTGTTTTAAGTAGAATCTCATTTTTAAAAAAAGTTCTTTCTTGAATTGCCAGGGAAACTCTTGGCAGATTTTGGTATAATATTTTTCCAGCGCCCAAGATCAAATGTCCAACTTCTGAATTGCCCATTCTTCCCCATGGCAAACCGACTGACACTCCAGACGCCTGAAGGCTTGTGTGAAAGTAGAATTTTTTAAAGAGGTTTATATTCGGAGTTGAGGCATTTGATATCGCATTGCCGACATTTTCCTCATTAATTCCCCACCCGTCTAATATTACCAAGATTGCTTTTTTCATGTTTACTAAATTTAGTTTTTTAGTTACTGTCATTGCGAGGAATGAAGTTGAGCGATAGCGAAACGCAATGACAAACAAATCTACACCTCATCCATCTTCAGAGAAATTATTTTTGAAATGCTGTTATTATCCATTGCAACCCCATATAAAACCCCCGCTTGTTTCATCATTTCACGGTTATGCGTGATAATAATAAGCTGTGTTTTAGAGGCAACTTCTCCGCTAATTTTCGCAATCTTCTCAGAGTTTGATTCGTCTAAGGCTGCGTCAATTTCATCAAGAACCAAAAATGGCGGCGGATTATTTGAGATTATCGCAAAAAGAATCGCAACAGATGTCAACGCTCTTTCTCCTCCCGAAAGTATATCTAAACTGCTTATTTTTTTCCCTGGAGGAGAAGCGCTTATCTCAACTCCGGCAATTTTCTGTTTTTCTTTTTCATTCACTTCTTCTTTTTTAAAATCAGAATATTTTACAGACAAGTTTGCTTTCCCTCCTCCAAAAATTATTTTGAAATATTTATTAAATTCCTCGCTTATTTTTTTAAACGAGGACTTGAAAATGACTTCAATTTTTTCGTCTAATTCTTCAATTACTTTTCTTAATGATTCTGACGCTTGTTCAAGATCATTTAATTGCGCTGACAAAAAATCAAATCTTTTCTTTGTTTCTTCATATTCTTCCATTATTAGCGGATCAATTCCGCCAATTTGATCAAACTGAATTTTTAATTTTCTTATTTTCAATCTCGATTCCTCTTGATTGAAATTATTATTTATAATGTCATCCTGAGCTTGTCGAAGGATGACATCTTCTTCTAAAACTTTATCATTTCCCAATTCATCTTTAATCTCATTTATCAAATCTTCTTTTCTAACTTCAAATTTTGCCAGCTCAATATTTATTTGATTAAGATTATCTTTAAACTTATTAAACTCATCCTGTTTTATTTGCAGATTTTTTTCCAGCTGAAAAAACACTTGTCTTTTGTCCTGTTCAGTTTTATTCAATTTGTAAATTCTATTTTTAAATTCTTCGTACTCTTTTTCGTATTCCCTTATTTTATTTAAGAGCTCAACTTCCTCAGCTTTTAAATTTTTAAGATTGCGATCATCAAAGACAGCTTTTTCATTTTTCAAAGTAATCTTCCCGTCTTCAATTTCCTTTAAAATATCTCCGATGTTTTTTTCAACTTCAAGTCCTTTCTTCTGAACAGATTGAAGCTCGTCCAAAGTAGTAATTTTTCTTATTAAATTAAAGAATGCATTATATCTTGAAACTAAATCAGAAAGTTTATTTTTTACATAACCCAAATTAATCGGCAGATATTCTGGCTTTTCTAATTCGTTTTTCTTTTCCTCTTCTATCTGAATTTTTCCTTCCGTGACAGACAAGTTTTTCTGGAATTCATTAATAGTTTCCCGCAAAGAATCTATTTCTTTCTGTAACTGTTCAAATTCTTTTGTGTAGCTATCGCTGTTATCTTCAGTTTGAGATAATTCATTTTTTATTTTATCTACTTCCTTAGAATATTCTGCTATATTTTTTTCTAAACTCTCTTTTTCAGATCCGTATTTTTGATTATCATTATTAAGCTTTGTCCAAATGAACGCAAACAATTTTTTCTGTTCGGATTTCAAGCTCTCTTCAATCGCGCCTCTTTTTTGCGCTTTGTTTGCTTGTCTTTTTAAAGAATTTAAACGCGGTTCTATTTCATTTAATAAGTCCATAACCCGTTCCAAATTTCTTGTTGTCGCTTCAAGTTTATTTATTGACTGCTGTTTTTTTATCTGGAATTTCCTGACCCCCGTCGCTTCTTCAAAAATAACCATTCTCTCGGCTGGTGTCGCTGTCAAAATTGAATCTGCCATTCCCTGATTGATAACGCAATATCCTTTTTGGCTAACTCCCGACCTGGCAAGCAAGTCCACAATGTCTATCAATCGCGCGCGGCTTTTATTGATCAGGTATTCGCTGTCTCCATTTCGAAATAACTTTCTTGTTAAAATAACATCTTCATAATCAAGCGGTATTTTTTTGTCGCAATTATCAAGATGTAAAGATACAGACGCTGAACTCATTCCCGCTTTTTTGTCGCTGCCTGTAAAAATTACATCCCTGCTTTTTTTCCCGCGCAGGCTTTTCATACTTTGTTCTCCCAAAACCCATTTTATCGCATCAGCAACGTTTGATTTCCCAGAACCGTTTGGACCAACCACGGCCGTAACTCCGCGAGGAAAATCCAAAACTGTCTTATTCGCAAAAGATTTAAACCCAGAAATTTCAAGTTTTTTTAAATACATAAATATTATTCTTGCTTGCTTATGATTTATTTATAGCATAGATTGACTCTATTGCCAATGTTATGCGGAAATTAACAGAAACTCGTAGAAACTCGTTGAAATTAATTGTTGTTTGAAAAATACAATTGAATTTCTACAAATTTCAATTAGTTTCCATAAATTTCCATATTATTATATCAATTTGACAATTTAACAATAGAGCAATAAACTTAAATCAGTTTCAATAAATTTATTATTACAATCATGTTAAAATATTTAAATGACACAGAACTTCTCGCGCCGGCAGGGAGTTTTGAAAAATTAAAATATGGTTTAGAATTTGGGGCAGACGCAGTTTACGCGGGGTTGCCTGATTTTAGTTTGCGGGCGAGAATAAATAAGTTTGACGAAAAGAATATAATTGAAGCGATAAATTATACTCACAGTAAAAATAAAAAGATTTATATCACAATAAATATATTCGCGCATAATCATCATCTGAATAATTTAAAAAAACATTTACGAACTTTAAGAAAAAATCCGCCAGACGCTTTAATTGTTTCGGATGTTGGAGTGGTGGAAATAGCAAAAAAGATTTTGCCTAATGTAGACATTCATCTTTCCACGCAGGCAAATACGACTAATTTTGAAGCGGCAAAATTTTGGTTTAAACAGGGGATTAAGAGAATAGTTTTAGCGCGAGAAGTAACTCTAGAAGAAATAAAAGAAATTCACCAGAAAGTTCCGAAGTTAGAATTGGAATATTTTGTCCACGGCGCAATGTGTATGGCATATTCAGGCAGATGTTTTCTAAGCGTCTGGCAAACAGGGCGAAGTTCAAATCTTGGAGATTGCGCGCAGAACTGTCGTTGGCAATATAGTTTAGTTGAAGAAAAAAGGCCGAATGAATATATGCCAATAGAGCAAGATGATCAGGGAACTTATTTTCTAAATTCCAAAGATCTGTGCCTGATTGAATATTTAGAAGAATTAAAAAAAGCGGGAATAACTTCTTTTAAAATTGAGGGCAGAGCAAAGAGTGTTTATTATTTAGCGCAGGTTGTTAAGGCTTATAAATTAGCATTGGAAATAAAGTCTAATGACAAAAATAAAAAAACAAAAATTAAAAAATTAAAAAACGATTTAAATAAACTTGTAAACAGAACTTGGACAACAGGGTTTTTGTTTGGGGAGTGTAAATTTAAAGGACAGGAGACGAGATTTTCACATACGGAAGAGAAGTATGAATTTGTGGGAGAGGTTCGGAACCAAGTTCTGGGTACCCAGAACTTGGTTCCGACGGTTCCGACGATTCTAATCAAAGTTCATAACGCGATTTTTACGGGGGATGGAGTTGAGTTTATTCAACCAAATAATAAAAATATATTTTGTAAGATTAAAAATATTTATGACGATAAGTCGTTTGATAAATTAAAATCCGCGCATGGCGGACAGGAGAGGATGGTTTATGTTGAGGTTAGTAAAACGCCAGAAATTTTTAGCGTGATGAGGAAAAGGATCAAGTATTAAGTATGACAGCGTCAACGCTGTCTGATGCTTACTGTTTAGAGCCTGTCCGAAAAGTCTAAAATACTTGATGCTAAAATTGTGTTGCTTTATTTTAATAAACCTGTTATATTTACGATAGGCAAACGATAAATTTACAAAAGATTTATGAAGATTTATAGAATGTTGATACGAGAGAGAGAGAGAGAGAGAGTAATTCGCGCTCCTCAAATTTTTTGTTTTGCCCAATTAAATATTTTTATTTAACGCTATTTTAACGGCGTTTTTTTAATTTTAAAAAACGGAATTTATCCTTTAGGATTTCAATGCAAACGCGCAAAAATAAAATCCTAAAGGATAAATTCCATTGAGATTATTTTACTAACTAACTTAAAAATATTATGAAAAATCTAAAAACAAATTGGCTGATCAAACATTCCATCACAGTTTTCTCTTGCGTCTTGATTATTGTTTTAGGAATTACAGCTTTAACTTTTGCTGATCCCGTGACAACTTCTATTGGCGAGAATATCAGCACGAATAGTTTTACTGCGACGGGGCTGACGGTGAATGGGAATGCGACAACAACGGGGAATCTGACTATTGAGGGAGATGCTCAATTAACTGGTGCATTTTATGACTCAAATAGTGAAACTGGCGCATCTGGACAAATTTTTTCTACAACAGTTAGTGGTGTTGATTGGATAAATGATTATGAACTTGGTGAGCCGTTTACTATTGTTGCTATGGGGCAATCTAATATGGTTGGAAGAGATGGCGCAGGAGATGACAAAACTGCAGATAATAGAGTAAGAGCTTGGAACGGGTCGACATGGGTAATAGCTGATTTATCCAGCACTCCATTTGCAGACAACTATAATAACATCGCTTTTCATTTTGCGAAAAAAATTGCGGAAGAACAGAATCGTGAAGTAAGAATAATATTGGAGGCGGAAAATGGTCGTCCAATTAGCGATTGGGTTCCTTCAAGCGCGACACATTATGCGGGTATGCAAACTCAAATTACTAATTCTGGAACGACAAAAATTGATGTTGTGCTTTGGCATCAAGGCGAATCAAATAATGGATCAAGTAATACGGCTTATGCGGCAGATCTACAACTTCTTATTGATCAATTGCGTTCTGAAACGGAAATATCAAGCACAACCCCAATTGTTATGGGAGAACTTATAGTCGGCGCGCTTGATGGTCAAAACGCTGTTTTTGAAAATATACACAATTACATTACCGATCCTTATGTCACTGTTGCCAGAGCTAAATTTTTAGCGGACAAGGGAGACAACCTACATTTTTCAGGTCCAAGTCTTGTTACTTTGGGACAAGAGCGATATTTAGCCGCATTTGAAAATGCGCCGAGATACGAGCGAAAAGTGCTTACTGATCGTGATAATGATACAAAAATTCAAATTGAAGAAAGCGACGACGAGGATTATATCCGCTTTGATACGGCAGGAAGCCAAGAGATGACTATTGATCCGTTAGGTAATATTGGAATCGGAACTGCTGATCCGCAATATTTATTAGATGTCCGAGGCGGTAGCGCTGGCGGTGATACTTTTTATATGGAGTCAACTAATAGAAGTAATGGAACTGGTCCAGTATTGACTTTTAATGGTGGTAGTTACAAGGGCGTATTAAGCGTTAAAAGCGGAGCGGGTGATTATGACGCTGGAATAAATTTTATTAACGATTCTTCGTCTACTGATAGGAGATATTCTCTATATGTTGATAGTGATGACGGGCAAAAATTTAAACTTGGTAGTGATACTGTATCTGGATATATAACTTTTGCAACTGGAAATACACTATTAACGATAGATAACTCTGGTAATGTCGGCATCGGCACAACCACGCCAGCAACTAAATTAGATGTTAATGGAATTATCAAAACTCAACCAGCAAGTTCACGCACCTGCGACGCGGATTCACAAGGAGGAATAATGTATGACAGCGATGACAATCATTTCTACGGATGCAATGGTTCGGCTTGGGTTCAGTTGGATAATTAAAATAAAATCATTATAGACAAGACCCGCTCGCAGACGCGACATTCAGCTGGAATATTGGGAGTTATTAGAAAGCGTTGGCTCCATAGTGGCGATAGCCCTGTGGAGCCCGACTGCAAACGCTTTACAAAACGGCTCCACAGCCCTAACGGGACTATGGAGCCAACAACGAAATTCCAAAAAGCGGAATAATTTTGAAAATCAAAAAATCCCGATACTCGGTGATTGATAAAATTAATGTTTAATATAATTTGAGTATAGCAAATTAGTAATCACTGTCAATGTAAATCGTGAAGTTTTAATTTAATAAACCAAAAATCCCTATGCCTAAAAAACAAACCAAAAACTTTCATCTAAACATTCCCGCGATTTTGCTTTGCGTTGTTTTTGTGTTTGCTTTTTTTATTAAGGCAAATTCTTCCGCTCAAATCCAATTCACTGCAGACACGATTATCAGTTTGTCAGGAATAAACGATGGAGATTTGTATGTCAGAACAAATTCAGAATGCGCGGAAATAAGCGCGAGCGGCGCGATTTTAACAATCACAGATATTCCGATAGCCAATGATTTTATTCTTAAAACAATTTCTCATGATAACGCGCTAAAATTAACTCCCGCGGACGGTGTTTTAGATTTGACTTTGGACGGTGGAAATATTTCATCAGGTAATATTACGCAATGGACGCTAAACGCTTCATCAGGAACAACGGCCGCTCATATTGTCGGAGTCGCAAATGCCAACACTTGGTACGCCATTAAAACAGACGGAGTTTTATTTAATACTTTTCAATCAAACTCATCGGGCGAAGTAAGCTTTACATACAACGGATCTTGGTCTGAAAAAGTTTTTACAATTGAAGTTGATGAAACCAATCCGACTGAATTCAGCTTGGTTTCGCCTGTTCATAATCATTCAACTTCTGATTCAAGCCAGGCATTTTTATGGAACGCGTCCTCTGATCCTGATGTGAGTTATTATCAGCTGTATATTGACGGCGGTTTAGATACCAGTAGCATCGCCAACACTTCAACTATTCCAACTAACTCCTTGTCCTGCGGTTCCCACACTTGGTATGTCAAAACGATAGACAACGCTGGCAATTCAACTGATTCCTCAACTTTTAATTTAACAATGGCTTGCGCGAGCGGAATGCCTCCATCAGCGTATAACCCGCCGTCCTCACCAGAACCGACTGAAGAAAATACAGAAGGCGGATTTAGTGTTTTGATTAACAATGACGATGAATACACGAACGGCTCAACGGTCAATCTAAAACTACTTGCGGGGAAAGACACCACGAAAATGGCATTATCAAATAATTTTGATTTTAAGTACGCTTCCATTATTCCGTATCAAAAAACAATGAAGTGGGATTTAAGCAGTAGAAATGAGACAGTGCCTCGTTCCTACGAAGAATACACAATCTATGCCAAATTCTACACTCAATACGGCATCGTTTCGGAAGTTGTTTCAGATAGTATAATTTACTCCAATGAATCAAGCCCTGTTATTCCCAACGGCTCTTTGATCAGAGCCATCAACAATTACAAAGTTTATATTACCAACAATCCTTCGACAGGCTCAGGACAGGCTTACAAGAGGCATATTTTAGACGGAGAGATATTTAATTTTTACGGACATTTGAATTGGGATAATGTTCAAGAAGTTAGCTCTTCTCAATTAAATAACTATCAAGAAAGTTTTTTAATCAGAGAATTAAACGACTACAAAGTTTATGAAATTAAAGACAAAACTAAACGCTGGCTAGATATAACCGCAGAAGAATTTATTGATTTAGGATACAAGTGGGAGGAAGTTTTTATTGTAAATGAGGAGGAGTTGGGATGGCATGGAAATTAAATAGCGCCAATCAAGAGAGAAATTATAGAGTCATTGACAGAAATTATTGATGTGATATTATAAGTTTATTATTACTTTTAATTTTTGAATTTAAATTTATGTTTAAAAGCCAATCAATCTGCTGTTGTTGTAGCCTGTAAATCAGATTGGTTTTTGAATTAATTAATTTTTCATTCAAATATTAAACGATCTCAAACCAGTCTGTAGCGGCTGTTTTTATTTATAAAATTAAAAATAAAAAAATGATTCACGAAAATGTGCTAAATCTCGTTGGCAATACGCCGATAGTAAAAATAAATAAATTAACTGGAGAAGATGATGCTATGGTTTTGGCAAAGTTGGAGGAATATAATATAGGAGGATCTATAAAAAGCGTAATGGCCCTTCGTATGATTGAAGACGCGGAAAAATCTGGAAAATTAAATAAAAACAAAACTATAATAGAATCCAGTTCTGGAAATACTGGCATTGCTATGTCAATAATTGCCGCAGTTAAGGGATATAAAATCATAATTATTATTCCAGAGTCAGTAAGCATTGAACGCAGAAAATTAATTAAGGCTTATGGGGCGGAATTGATTTTATCTCCAGGAGAAGAAGGTACAGATGGCGCGACGGAAATAAAAAAGAAGCTCATAGCTGAAAATCCAGAAAAATACGCTGATCTTGACCAGTTCAAAAATCCAGCCAATATCTTGGCTCATTATAATATAACAGGCAAGGAAATTCTCGCCCAGACCGAAGGAAAAGTTGATCTGGTTGTCTTAGGCATTGGAACCGCGGGCACGGGAGTCGGGGTTTCAAAGTGCTTAAAAGAATATAATTCAGAAATTAAGATTATTGGAGTTATGCCAGAAATAGGAGCGAAAATTCAGGGACTCAGAAATTCGGAGGAGCTGAAGCAAACAAATCTTTTTCAAAATAACGCTTTTGATGAAATTATTGAAATTAAAAAAGAGGAAGTATCTAAAATTTTTAACACTTCAAAAATGTTGGCTCAAAAAGAAGGTATCTTGGCTGGAATGAGTTCCGGCGCGGCGATGTATATTGCTCTTCAAAAAGCGAGGGGATTAGGGAGTAATAAAACAATTGTAGTAATTCTGCCAGATAATGGAGAAAGATATTTAAGCACGGAGTTATTTGAATAAAATTAAAAACGAAGGCGACATTCCGGAATGTCGCCTTCGTTTTTAATTTTTGACGCCTGTGGATAACTTTTTGACAGTGAGAAATATAGTGTTATAATGCAGAAAGTTAAAATAATTAAGTTTATCTATAAAAGCTTGTATGGAAAGTAGAAGAACAACCCTATCCCTTATGCCGATTGGAATTAAACATTCTGATTATTTTTGTTTGGGTTTATCTTTTACTAAATTATATCTAAAATAGTATAAACTAAATATAGGTTTAGTAAAAGATAACTCTAAGGGGTTATCTTTTTTTAGAAGGAGAGAATAGGAGGAGTAAAAATAGAAACTGGTCTTTGATAAATACTTGAATAAGCTGATTTGTTTGTAAGATTTGATCTTACAAACAAATTGACTTGTTTGAGTCAAAAGAGTAATAAAATAATGAGGTGGTAGAAATGAGCACAGATAAGACAATGGTGGTAGTAGGAATTGTTGACCACCTTGTAAATAAATATGAAGATGGTAGTCCCGAAGTAACACTTTCTATTAGTTGTTCAAGAAATAGAATAGCGCCAAATAGGGTATTGCTTTGTGTAGGAAGCGAAAATGCTCTTCTTAAAAAGGGAGGATTGTCTCCTTTGAAATATAATGAAATCTTGATTGAGAGTGGTTTTGCTTCTATTCCAAGAAGAAAGAAAGAGGATATCAAGAAGATGATAGCTGAAATTATGTCCAAAAACAAGGACATAGTAGATGAAAAAATAATGGCAATATTAATTGGCGAAGAAGAAGCGTTAACCACTATTGGTTAGGAGGCTTAGAAATGGAAGTTACAGAGATTATATATGGAAAAAACGAAATAATATTTGTATATCATAATATTTTTATATCAAATAGGGTTCGTATTCTCAATGGAATGATTTATGTTTTAGCCTACGAATTAAAAGGTGGAAAAGATATTTCTATTGACTTAAAAAGTTTACTTAGAGATATAGACATATTTGAAGCTAATATATATAGGCGATTAAATAATGCTAAAGCGAAAGATGAAAACATCAAAGAAAACACAGTGACATTTTATCGCGCAATAGCAGATAATTTTAGGAAAAAGCATAAAATACTTGCGAAAATATTTAGCGGTGGTGAAAAAGAAATCCCACAAATTCTTTTAACCCCAATTAAAATTTTTAATTAATTTGGATTGTGAAAAGATTATATCTTAACACAATCCTTTTTTTATTTGCCTTATTCTCCTTTTTCCTGTATATTTAATACTGTAATTAAATAAATAAAATAATAAATTTAAGAAAGGAAAAAATATGGAAATTGAATTTACGGATCAAAATTTTGAAGAGGAAGTGGAAAAATCAAAACTACCAGTCCTGGTAGATTTTTGGGCAGTATGGTGCGGACCGTGCCAGATGATGGGACCAATTATCAAAGAACTCGCGGAGAAATTTGAGGGAAAAATAAAAATTGGAAAACTTAATGTTGACGAAAATCCAGAGATAGCAAAAAAATATGAAGTCTTGGGAATTCCAGCATTAAAGTTTTTTAAAGACGGAGAAATTGTAGATGAAATGACGGGACTTCAACCAAAAGAAATTATTGTTGAAAAAATTGAGAATCTAATTAAATAACAATAAAAAAATGGCAAAAAAAATGACCGTTGATCAAGAATTGTGTGTCGGCTGCGGAGTGTGCGCAGGTTTATGTCCAGATGTCTTTGAAATGCAAGATGATGGAAAAGCAAAAGTTGTCAGTAAAAATGACTGTGATCATAATGAAGCAATAAACAATTGCCCCGTCGGAGCGATAGAAACAGAAAACATATAAACATATAAACATATAAACATATTTCCTAATTTGGCTTTGCGTAATTTTTCGCTTGTTTAAATGTTTAAATGTTTAAATGTTTATGTGAATTTATGTATGATCTAATAATTTTAGGCGCTGGTCCTGCGGGATTAGCAGCGTCAGTTTATGCGTCAAGATATAAAATTAAGCATTTAGTAATCGGAAATGTCTTTGACGGATCTCTCGCAAAGGCGCATCTTATTGAAAATTGGCCTGGAGAAAAATCAATTAAAGGAGCGGATTTGGTAATGAAATTTTATGAACATGCCAAAAGTTTTGGAGCGGAGATTACGCAGGAGAAAATTATTAAAGTTGATAAAAGCAACAAAGAGTTTATCGTAAAAACCAGTCTTAATAAAATTTATACA
The DNA here is from genome assembly GCA_030638825.1 of bacterium. Classification (GTDB taxonomy): domain Bacteria; phylum Patescibacteriota; class Minisyncoccia; order JAHIHE01; family JAGLIN01; genus JAGLIN01. The sequence continues at coordinate 19,166 of DAOWDU010000026.1, forward strand.
TCAAAAACAATTTTAATCGCTCTTGGGACAAAACACAGAAAGCTTAACATTTCTGGCGAGGAAGAATTTTTAGGAAAAGGTGTGAGCTATTGCGTTGTTTGTGATGGCGCGTTTTTTAAAGACAAAATAACCGCCGTTGTCGGCGGAGGAAATTCTGCCGCAATGGCAGCGGAAATGCTTTCTGAATACGCAAGCAAGGTGTATGTGATTTACAGAAAGCATTTAATGAGATGCGAGCCTCTTATTTTAGATAGATTGAAAAAGAATTCCAAAATAGAAATTATTCATGACACAAATGTGCTCAAGGTATCAGGCAATAAAAAAATTGAATTTATTGAAATTGATAATAAATATAATGGAAGTGATAAAATAAAGTTAGACGGTTTATTCATTGAGGTTGGTTCGGTTCCGGCTATAAATTTTGTGAGAAAACTTGAAGCTGAAACAGATAAAAGTAATTATATTATTATAGATCAGGGTGGAGCTACTAATGTAGCTGGTGTTTACGCGGCAGGCGATATTACCAGCGGTTCTAATAATCTTCACCAAATCGTTACTGCTGTTTCTGAGGGAGCAATCGCGGCGACGAGTATTTATGGATATTTAAAGAAGGGAAAATAAAAACGAGTAGCAAATAAAAAATATTAAAAATTCATATTTGCTTTTGGATGATATTATAATCGGCGACAAAAATAAAATCCTTTTGTATTTACCTGGATTTCTGTTTCCTTTTCGCGTTTGCGGTTTTTGGAGGGGGGATAAGTTTATTTTAAAGTTTATAAGTCTGTGCTATAATCCATTTATATTCAACTGAACTTAGATTACATATAAAATGTTTATGAATGAAATAATAAATATCAAAGTAGTTCAAAAAAACAATAAATGATAAAAAGAAGCGTTTTGTAAATGCGCGAGAATTATATAAGTGGCTCAAAGTAGGCAAGTTTTTTGCTAATTGGATAAAAGATAGGATAAAAAAATATGATTTCGTAGAAGGTAAAGATTATTTTATAACCGTTGCCAATTCTGGCAACGGGGTTAGAAAAAGAGCAGATGGAATTCTGATTGACGAAAAAACAGGTAAAGTTATACCAAAAGAATATATCTTAACAATTGATATGGCGAAAGAAATAGCGATGTATGAGGAGATTCTATTTATCATTGGCAGTTTTGAAACAGGATTAGCGGGAGAACTGGAGAAAAAATATAAGAAGAAACAGCTGATTGATTATAAAAAAGAGTTTACGAACGAAGATTTGAGGTTGTTGTTAGGGAATAGAGATAATTAAATTTAGGACTTTATTATGTAGATAATGCAGAGCCAATTTCTTCAACAAACTAATCTATAATTTGAATAATTTTTTAAAATAACTTTTATGAAATCAAAAATGTTTGAATCAAATCAAGGTCAAAGGAATATAAAAGGTTTGTCAAAACTCTTCTGTTTCCTTTTCGTGTTTGCGATTATTTTGGGAGGGGGGTTGTTTTTTAGCGGAGAGGCGAGGGCGGCGACTTATTATGTAAATGTCTTGTCTAATGACGCTTGCGATGGGACGACGGCAGATGTGGGCGTGTCGGGGACTTGCGCAAAAAAAACTATTCCTGCTGGAATTGGAGTTACCACTGCGACAGGAGATATCGTTAGTGTTGCTACGGGAACATATACTCAAACTGATGGAAATCATACAATGAATTGGAACGGCTCAATAAAACATATAACCTTGCAATGCGCAGATGCGCCAAATTGTATAATTGACGGAGAAGAAGCTGATAAAAGAGCTTTCTATTTTTACCTAAGACAAACAACCACAGATGACATTATTGACGGTTTTACTATTAGACGATTCAATTCAATTTCAGGCGACGGAGGAGGTATTTTTCTTGACAGATGCAGTTTAACAGTGCGAAATAGTGTTTTTGAAGATAATATTCTTTCAAGTAGCAGGGTGGGAGGAGGAATATATTTTAGAACCTATGCTTCCTCTGGTAGTGGTCCAGTGGTTAATCTGGCAGTTGAGAGTACAACCTTTCAGCGAAATTTTGCTAAATGGGGAGGAGGAATAACTTCAAGGGATCAAAGTGCTGTGACAGATAGCTCTCTAGTCAATGTCACTATAACAGATTCGGTTTTTGATAGAAATGAAACATATTCAGATGGAGGAGCAATAAACATATATGATGACGGCACTTTGATAATGAGCGGGACCACTTTTACGGGAAATTATACTGGCGGAGATCATTATGGCGGAGGCGGCGCAGTATATGTCAGCGGTTTAAGTTCTTCGTCAACAATAACCAACAGTCATTTTGGCACTGATTCTAATCTTACTAAAGGTCATTTGGCTACGGTAAATGAACCAAGTTATCCAGAGTCGGGAAGCGGGACAACCACGGCGACTTTTAATGTAGATTCGGGTCATAACCTTGAAGTTGGAGATGTTGTGGTGGCAGAGCAAAGAAGATGGGGATCTATGATATATAGAACAGTGCAAGGTGTTACAGCAACAACGATTACTCTTGATCAAGCAGTTACAGTAAAAGATAACGACTATATATATGATCTCAAGGGGAATGAATCCGAAGACGAAGGAAGCGCTATTCAGATGATAAATCCTGATGGAAATTGGATTATTTCAAAAAGTGTCTTTATGAATAACATAGCGACATTAGAAGACTATGATTTACCTCTTCCTAATCCAGGCGGCAAAGGAACAGTAATGTTTTATGGAAGCGGAAGCTATAAGCCGATAATCAGATATTCAATTATTGGTAACAATTTTAATGATTCTGAAGGAGGAGTGTTTTTTTATAAAGTAGGATCAAATAATCTTGAAGGCGATCTGCAAAATACCATAATAGTTGGTGATTCTTCTGCTGGAATAACGGCGGAAGATAATAATCCTGGTTCCGGAGAAGTTTTTCCTAATATAAAAAATAATATTGTTTGGAATTCTAATGGCACAATTGAAATTCAATCAAGTAGCGGAGTTTATAATTTTGATGTTACACATACAGCTGTTAGAGATATTGATTATTCTGGAACAGGCAATATTAATCTCGGCACCACTTCTCCCTTTACAGATGATTCCAACAACGACTTTACTTTACTCTGGAACTCTACTGCCATTGACGCAGGCGCTCATATTGACGGAGTAACCCAGAGCTGCAGTGGCGCATGCACCGACTATGCCGGCAACCCAATCTACGGCACCCCCGACATCGGCGCTTATGAATACCAGCCGCCTTATACAATTGGAACAAACGAGATAGACACAGCTGGCGATGTCAGGATTTACGCAGACGGGAAGTTCAGGAACAC